>CALWCW010000053.1 GCA_944376495.1 uncultured Clostridia bacterium
TTTTTGCCCTATCAGCTCTAAATTTATCTATTTGACTTTGTTTAAAAACCATGCTTTCTTCAACAAGTTTTTCTCTCTTAACTTGCCACTTATATTTACGATTTCCATAAGCCATATCATAAGATAAAACAATAATACCTTTTAATAGATAAATATAATAAGAATAAAATCTCCATAAAAGTATAACCCAAACTAAAACATTATTTTCTCCAACAACTGAAGCAAAAGCAGATGCAAAAGAAATTTCGCTTATTCCAGCACCTCCTGGTGTTGGGAAAAATGATGCCGAGACATCAACAAGCACAGACAAAACCATTAAGCGAACATATAAAGATGGTTCTAACCCAGGCATAAACACCATAACTACAAAATATGGAATTGAATAATTCAAAACTAGTTTTGCTAGAGATAAAAACATCATGACAATAAAATCTTTTGGAGATTTTGCATATTGCTTCATTACGTCTTGAAAATCGCTTATATATTTTGTTACTTTTTCATATTGTTTATCATAATTTTTAACAATCTTCATTTTTTGAAGAAGTTTTAGTCCTTTTACAACTAATTTTTTCCCAACTGTCTTGCATATAGAAAGGAACAAAGTTAGTGCAAGCATAAAGAACCCACATACGAAACCTATAATACTCATAATTGAAACAAAAGTTCCGTAACTATTATCGACAAAAGAAACAATTAAACAAATAAAAGAAACAATAACCCATGCTATTTGCGAAAATAAATATTTTGCAAGAGGAATTGAAAGAGCTGTGTGAACAGGAACCCCTCTTGACTTTAAATAAGTAATCTCAAAGGGTTGTCCTCCTGCTGCCATTGGTGTTATGGCATCATAGTATCTTCCTAGTTCATTGAGTTTGAACGCAAAACCTAACCTACTCTTACCGGTAGATTGTTTTAATAGATAACCAAAACCAAGAGTGTCAGTGAGTATAACCCCACCAAAAATAACTAAACTTATAAGTAGTGCCCAACCGTTTAGTCTTAAGCCAGTCAAAGGAACAAATTCTTCTTGAGTAAGTTGATATGCCATTAAAGCACCAACTATAACTAAATTGACAATAAAGGAAATTAAATTTGTAAGCTTACCCTTTTTTTTTTTTTTTTTAGATACAGATTGTTCTACTTCGTCAAGTTTTTTTTTTTTTTTTTCGATACTTTCTTCGCTTTCTTTTTCAGTCAATTCTTCCTTATTTAATTTTTCGTTTCCTGAAGAATCTTGTTTTTCAATGTCAAAAACTTCCTTTAAAAGCTCTTTATTCTCTGTTTCTTGTTCTTCATTTTCAATCTTGACGTCAATGATATTGTCTTCGACATCTTTTAATTCTAAATTATTATCTAATCTTTTACTTTCTTCACAATTCAATTCTTTTGTTTCATTTTTATGGATTTCTTTAATATCTGATAAATCTACACTACTTTCAATACTTTTATCATTATTATTATTGATAGAAGACTGACTTTCATCTTTTATTAAATCATTCATCGATGTTTGAACTAAAAAAGGCTCTCCTTTTTCGAGAGAATTTTCTTTTTTCCTTGTGCTTCTACCTTTTTGTGTCATATATTAATAGTATCAAAATAGACATCTTTTGTCAAGATAAAGATGTCTATTTTTAATGTTTTTTTATTTAATTTGTTTTAAGAAAGTAAATCTGAATATCTTCCGTTATATTCGTAAATATTGTAATTTTCTCTTAAATAATTGATGTTTGCTTCTTCAAAATAAGCATAGTTATCAGTATATATTTCATCATAAAGCACATCAAAATATGTTTTATCAACTAAAATATTTACTCTAGTGCTATATAACACACTGATTGCTTCTTCACTTAACTCAAATGAACTTGTAATGCCATCAAAAAGATTTTCACAAGCACCAGTATAAATTAAAACATGATAACCATATTGAGTTTTAATCAATCCAGAAATATCACCTATTTCTGCCTTTCCGCCATTATAAAGTGCTATTGCTGCGTCATTAAATTCATCAACAAAACTTGAAACTGCATTGCCTTCACTATCAATTCCTACAACATAATTGCTGTCAGCATTGTGCATTCCTGTATCTTCATTATACATATAAATGTATTCATTGATTTTATCGCCAATCTTATTTACATCTCCATCAGTCTGAAGAGTTGAAAGTTCTCTTTGCATCAAAGATAGTATATCATTAATTGTCATATCAGCAGTTTCTTTTGATTTTTCTGCTTCTCTATAAACAACAGTGCCATCTTCTTCATATTTTTCACGAATAACAGGAGTAATTTGACTATATAAATTTTCAATTAAAGTATCATAATTTACTCCGCTTCCATCATCTACTGCTGCCGAGTATTCATCATACAATGCTTGTTGTTCATCTGTAAAACGGAATAGAACATTTGCTACGGTAAAGAATTTTGTTGAATCATTATCTTCTTTAAAATAATATGTGCTATTTAAAGAACTTTGAACATTATCATCATAACTTGTATCTTTATCTATAACATATTGTGTATATGACGAACGAACCTTGCTTGTGTATAAATTTACAATTCGTGATGCTGTAATTGAAGATAAACTATCTGAATTTTGATTTGAAACAGAATATTTTTCTAAAATATAGTTTTCATATAAAACTTCATATAATCTATTGAACTCTCTTTCAAAGATTGACCTTGTGTCAGTTGAAAGATTCATTCCATATTCTGAACCTTTTAATGTTCTTAAATAGTTTTCAAAAGCCTTTTTATAGTTGTCATCAGTTAAAGAATCAATGAGATTTACATAAATTAAATCAAAATCATTTTCATTATTAAAATCACGAGCGGTTTCATACCTAAAATCACTTAATAAATTATCAGGAGTTTCAACCCTGTGAATAGTTAAATCAGGTTCTAAAGTAGCATTTTTGGTGTAACCATTGAAAGTTATATCATCACTTTCTTCTTGAGAATCATCATTGCCGATAATTTCATTGTAATATGAGGTTAAATTTTCTTGTAATGTATCAACAACTGATTCGTAAAGATAGGTTTTTTCTTTCTCTGTTAACCCTGTTCCGTTTTTGCTAACACCAAATTCTTCTTCTGCTGTTGCAAGAGTAATTACAC
The DNA here is from genome assembly GCA_944376495.1 of uncultured Clostridia bacterium. Lineage (GTDB taxonomy): Bacteria > Bacillota > Clostridia > Christensenellales > UBA1242 > Caccovivens. The sequence goes on from CALWCW010000053.1 coordinate 3,114, forward strand.
GATTTTCAAGAAGATTTAAAGTTTCCTTTAAAGCCTCTTCTCTGGTATAACTATAATATTGTTCATATGTGTAACCATAACTTTGATATGCAGAAACCAAATCTTGTTTTGTTATTGTATATTGCATACCTGTATCTTTATGCTCAACATATGCCACCACTTGATTATAATAATTATAATAATTAGGTTCTACCAAAGAACAGCCAGCAAAAAGTGACATACAAGTAAGTAGCATACACATTAATAATCCTGTAAATTTTCTTTTCATTATATCTCCGCTTTAATTATTGACAAATTTTAAAATTTATAACATTTCAAATATAATAATTTCACAGCATTAATGATAACACAAAATGTTAAAAATAATCAAGCAAAAAAGCCTATTTTAGAAAAATAGTTTTTATAATCGGAAGCAATCGGCAAGTAGCCAAATTCTATTTGTGTTTTTTAAACTCTTCATGATATTAATTTTTAACAAAAATTATTAAAATAATTAATTATTAATGCCGTTTAATGCTTTTTCAAAGAAAGAAATTAATTTTTTGACTTGTTTTAATATATTATCATCTTTATCAAATTTTATTTTTACATTTTTATCAAAAGCAAGTTTAGCATTGAAATCAGATAAAATTTCGCCCAACCTTTTATCTAAAATCTCTTCTTTTTTAATAAGTTGAATTAAACATTCTCCTTTATTAATTCTTATCTTTTCAACATCAAAGTGGCTTGCCAAATTTCGTAAATATGCCATATAACAAAGATTTTCTATTTCTTTTGGAACCTGTCCATAACCATCTTCTAAACTTGATAAAGTGTTTTTTAATTCTTTCTCTGTATTTATTTCACTTATTCTTGTATAATAAATGATTCTTTGCTCGCTATCTTCAATATAGTTCTCATTTATAAACGCACTTAAACTAATCTCAAGTTTAACATCGCTCAATTTATTAATCTTTTCACCTTTGATTTCTTTAACCTCTTCGTCTAAAAGTTTAACATACATATCATAACCAACTTTTGCAATGTGACCATGTTGCTCTTTCCCGAAAATATTTCCTGCTCCTCTAATCTCCAAATCTCGCATTGCAATTTTAAATCCACTTCCAAGTTGACTAAATTCTTTTATAGCCTCAAGTCTTTTATATGCCTCATCGGTGAGTTGTTTATCTTTATCATACATTAAATATGCGTAACTTAATTTATCACTTCGACCTATTCGTCCCCTAAGTTGATAAAGTTGACTTAGCCCTAATCTATCAGCATCAATGACAACCATTGTATTAGCAGATGGAAGGTCAATTCCATTTTCAATCAATGTTGTTGAAATAAGAATATTATAAAGACCATCAAATAACTTTGATATAACGCTTTCTAGTTCTTTTTCGCTCATTTGTCCATGAGCCACTCCAACATTTGCATTAGGCATAAGTCGTCTTATAAAATTAGCAAACTCATCTATAGTATCAACTCTATTATAAACGACAAATGCTTGACCTCCTCTTGCAAGTTCTCTTGATAATACATCTTTTATAAGTTGCTCGCTTTCTTCTGCAAGATAAGTTTGAATAGGCAATCGGTCTTTGGGCGGAGTTTCAATAACTGAAATATCACGAAGTCCCGACAAAGACATATTTAAAGTTCTTGGAATAGGTGTTGCAGAAAGTGTCAAAACGTCAATATTTCGATTTTTATCTTTTATCTTCTCTTTATGCTCTACTCCGAAACGTTGTTCTTCATCTAAAACTAATAGTCCTAAATCATGAAATTTTATATCATTACTTAAGATACGATGTGTGCCAATCAAAACATCAACATCTCCGTTTTCAACCCTTCTTAATATCTCTTTGATTTGAACTTGATTTTTAAATCTATTTATAACCTCGACTTTAACTCCAAATTCATCAAACCTTTTTTTAGAAGTTCTATAATGTTGCTCGGAAAGTATAGTCGTAGGACATAGTAAAGCCACTTGCTTTCCATTATATACACACTTAAAACAAGCTCTTAAAGCGACCTCCGTTTTACCAAATCCGACATCACCACAAATAAGCCTGTCCATTACTTTGTCACTTTCCATGTCTTTATCAATATCACTTATTGCTTTTTGCTGGTCTAGTGTTTCGCTAAATCCAAAACTATCTGCAAATTTTTTCTCAAGAAAATCATCTCTTTTAAATGCAAAGCCTTTTACTTTTTGTCTTTCCTTATATATTTCAACTAAAGAAATAGCCATTTCTTTAATGCTTTTCTTTACTCGCTCCTTTAATCTTGCAAATTCTCCGCCACCAAGAGAAGAAAGTTTTGGCTCTTGCTCGCTTCCAATATAAGCGGAGATTGTGTTTGCCTCTTCACTTGGCAAATATAAAATATCACCATTTTTATATTCAATTACAAAATAATCTTTTTCAATATCGGCAATTTTTAATCTTTCTATTTTTATACATTTTCCTATTCCATGAAAAGTATGGACAACATAATCTCCGAGTTTAGGAAGATAAAAGACTGAATGTTTGCTTTTTGAAACTCCAGAGCCCGCCGACCTAAACAGCATTTCACAACCAATTGCTATAATACCTTCTTTTAAAAATGAAAAAGAATATGGCATGGCAAGTGATGAAACATAAATATTCCCTGTCACAAACTTTTTATCTGGATTATAGTCGTTATAACTAAACCCATTTTCTACTAGAAAGTTTTTTAAACTTTTTGAAAATCTTTCTTCACCTGTATAAAGTAAAATCGCTTGATTAAGATTTTTAAAATCTATTATGTCTTGCTTAAGTGCTAAAAAGTCGGTTAAATAACTTCTTTGTGCAATCTTATCATTAAAATAATCTGGCTGTGATAATTCAAAATTTTCAAACAAATAATCTGCTTTATCTAAAATCGAATTAAAATCAGCATAATTATTATGATTATAAAATGACATTGTCGTATAACTATGAATTAGCATTGATATTTCTTCATCAATTTTTTTAGGCTCATCAACTATTTTAGTTCCAACAAGGTCAAAAGCATTATTTTCGCCCATTGGCAATTTTGAAATAAATATATTTATTTCATCAATATTTTCCAAATTTTTCATTGAATTTTCATCAAAGATACTAATTTTTTCTACAAAATCATCAAAAAACTCAATTCTGATAGGTTTTTCATTCAAGGGTGAAAAAATGTCTAATATATCACCTCTTAAAGCAAATTGTCCCTCGTCAGTAACAAGTGATGTTCTTTCATAACCAAACTCAACAAGTTTTTGAACTAAACTTTCAAGTTCAATTGTTTGCTCCTTTTTTATATTAATAGGTTGAAATTTGTCTTTATCAAACTTTATAATTATTGAACAAGGCAAAAATATAAGACCATCTATTTGACCGCTTAAATATCTATTTAAACTTGCAATCATAGGCAGTAAATTTTTATCCTTTTCGTCATCAGTTTCTCTTGCATTTGAAATTATTTCAATCTTTTTTCCATAAGCTTCAAGTCCTTTCTTGATTTTACCAGCACTTACAAAATTAGAGCACAAAAAAAGCAAGCGGTCAAATTGTTGTGACAAAACAATTTTTTCGCCTTCTCCGACTCCAGAAATTATCTTATGTTTTAAAACATTTTTTAATTGTTTCTCTAAATGTTTCAAGAAATTTTCTCCAAAATAAGTTCGCTTGCTTGTTCTATTGCTTGATTAAAAAGTTCTTCATCCTCTTTTTTAATATTAGATAAAACATAGTCCGCTAGCGGTTTACTCTCATCTCTACCTATACCAACTCGCACCCTTTCAAAATCCTCGCCAATATATTGTACTATTGAACGTAACCCATTATGAGTCCCTGGTTTTCCATGCTCTCTATAGCGGATTTTGCCTTTAGGTAAATCAATATCATCAACCGCAACTATTATTCGTGCATCATTGTATTTTTGTTTAAGTAATGTTAAAGCCTCGCCACTATTATTCATATAAGTCGTTGGTTTAACAAGCATAATGCTTTCACCTTTATAAGTTCCCTGTCCAATTAGTGATTTATATTTTTCTTTAGAAAAAGTTATAGATAATTTATCTGCCACTTTATCTAAAACTTTAAACCCTATATTATGAAATGTATTTTTATATTGCATACCTATATTGCCAAGCCCAGCTATTATAATCATTTTTTCACCTATATTTCTTCATTAATTAGTTTACTTAAAGGAGGAATTTTTGCTCCAACTCTTATTTTACTGTTTTCAATATAACTATTAGACACTTCACAATCATCACCTAAAATACTATTTTTTATTATATTCCCACTCTGTAAAATAGCCCCTCGTCCAATAAGTGATTGCCCTTCTATGATATTGTTAGGATAGATGACTGTTCCGCCCTCTATTTCAACATCTGCATCAATAAACACAGTGCTTTGACCATATATAATAACTCCATTCTTAATATGAAAATTAATAATTTTATCATATAGAAAATTGCTCACCATAACTAAATCTTTTGAACTTTCTACTCTAAACAAATTATTACCCGCAATGTTATTTGAACCGCCTTGAGCAAACTCATTCATGGTTTTTAAATATTCAGTTTTAACAATAAAACCTCTTGATAGTTGTAAAAAATTAATACCTTTTGATGTAAAATAATCAATTATTTTATAAAAAGTTTGTTTATCAAGCAAAGGAGTGTCACTATAAAAGAGTGCAATATATGGTTTATCAGTTTGAATTTGTTTTAATTTTTCAAGCAAGTTCTCACCATCATCAACAACCTTTTGCTCACAATCATTTCCTGCAAGCAAAACCCAATCTAACATAGATTTGCCACACAATTTTAAATTTGGGAAATCTTTAACTAAATTTTTATTATAGACTCTAGCAACTACAAAAAGCACCTCGTCTTTAATATAGTCGTGGTTTATTGGTTTTATAAGACTCTCTGGAAGAATTGAACTAACTTCTTCTTCCTCTTCCTCGGTTTCTATAGAATCAAAATCAAATGCTATCTGATTTTCAAGCACTAATATATCTTTTTCATTTTCCATACATATAAGTATATATTTTTAATTTTACTTTGTCAACAAATAAGTCGTTTAAATTTTCTTTTATATTGATAAATATAATTTTATTATGAATTAATTTGGGCATAATTATAAGGGCATAATTATAATAGAAAAAGAATAAAAAATAAAAAATCATTTTTATTTATTTTACTTTTATGCTATTATTAAATTGTAAAGGAGAAAAAATGTCAAAATTGTTTACAAAAAAATCATTTTTTGCTATTTTATCAGTTTTAATGATTGTTTTATTTGCATTTTCTTTTATACCAACATTAACTTATGCTGAAAATGAAGATGATAATGTCCAAGTATTAAGTGACAACCAAGATTTAATTATTGAAATTTACAACAGAGATGGCGGACTTATTCTGGATTCATCTACAACCACTTATGGAGAAAATACTGCTTATCTTGTAAATTGGGAAGATGTCCAAGAATTTAGAATTTATTATGATCCTACTTCCGATGTTGTTCCTCAACCTATTTATGAAGAAGATGATGAAATACTACCTGAAAATGAAGTTTATAATCTTTCTATTGATGTTGAATATTTTCAAAACTATTATGACAGCAACAGCCTTTGGGCAGCAAATCGACAAATTATTGAAAATGTTTACGCAAGAACTGAGAAAGGTCAAAACAGTTATAAAAATTTAAAACTTTATAAACATTCCTTCAACATTGATGATGGAGTCACAGGAACATATCAAAACAATTCTGTTACCTTTAAAGATTGGGGAATTTATCGCTGGACAGTAACTGTAAATAATTTAACCTTTGTTTCTGATTTTTATATTGTTCAACCAACTCTAATGGTTTCTGAACGCCCTACTATTGATTATGAAATTACAAGTAGCAACCTTTCTTTAAGTGATTCATTTAGATTTTTCCTCACTAATGCAGATGATTATAGATATGTTGACGAGGCTTCTTTAATTTGGTATGTTAAAGGAGAAGGAACAGATGGAACATTATATGCCTTGACAGAAAGTGATTTACGAAGCGGAAATGCAAACTTTACAGATTGCACAGCCTCAATAGTTCCAGAAGGAGAAATTGATAGAACAGGAACGGAATTTAATTTTGATCCTGCAATGGCTGGAAAATGGGATGTTTGGTGCGAATTTCAAGCACACAACTCTGGTGCTGTGACAAGTGATAGAACAATTAATGTCGAAACAAAAGCTCCTTTTGATGTTAATATCATACTTTGGATTTGCTTGGCAGTTATATTAGCAATAGTTATAGCAATTACAATTTATTCTGCACTTCGTCCTAAAAAAGATAAAGTTTGGTAAAATAAATATTTACTAGAATAAAAAACAAATAAAATATGAATTAAATAATATATAAAGTTGAACTAAAAAACAGAAAATCATATAAAAAAGACCTTTATTAAATTGAAGTGAACCTCCTTAAGTTGTCTAACTTTTGGGGTTCACTTCATATTGGGGTGCACCCCAATATAAAAGGCCTTTTTTTGAATTTTATTTTTAATAATTTATCAATTTTTAACATTAACCATTAAATTATAAAACATTATACAAGTTTGCACCCATGAAATGCAAATAACTATGACAATAAAACTTAATCAAATCTAATGACACCCTAAAGGCTTCAATGTCATCACTTGCTATGTATAACTTTAATTTTGCAACTTCCTGACCTATTTCTTGTATAGACTTATGATTTACTAAAAAGCACATATTTTTTTCATCTTCAGTCCAGTTGTATTCAAGATTATCAACAGCAAGCACAACATCAATATTTTTTAAATTTTCCTTTTCATCAACAATTTGTTCTATTTCAAAACAATATGACTGCACTTGGGTGAGAGAATTTGAAACAAGTAAATCTTCAGCAATACAAATTCCAATCAAAAGCAAAAAAATTAGAGCAAAATTTATAAGATGAAACACTTTCATGCATTCACCAACCTTTCAGTTGTAAAACTTTTTCCCTCTCCCGTCTTGGTTTGCAGATAAGCTTCACCCATTTGGTCAACAGTTAAAAGTAAAACATCTTTAATTTTTATATCTTTTCCACTTTCTTTTTCTATTATCTCTAAAACTTTTTCTTCACCCAATCCCGCTAAAGCAATATTTTCTTTTATTATTTTTCCTTCACTAACTAGAACAATAGGAATAAAACTATCTTGCACTTTATTTTTCATATCTGCATTTGTTGCTGGAGCAAATTCTGCTTTTGGCATTACACTCACCTTTCCATTTGTTTCCATTATTGCATATTGAACTTGAGAAATATTAAAATACCCGCATTCTCTCAATGCAGCAAAAAGGTCATCAGTTGACAAACTTAATTTTTTCATTGCCTCATAATCAATACCTTTAGGATTGATAATAATTACAGGCTTCCCGCTTATAAATTTTGATAACTTCATGCTGCTTCGGCTTATTATCGTCAATATAAAATGTAATATTACAAGAGTTAAAAGTGGAACAATTCCATGCAAAACAGGCACCGACACTTCTGCCATTGGAATTGTTGCCAAATCGGCAATAATAAGAGTAAGGACAAGTTCAAACGGTTGCATTTGACCAAGTTGTCTTTTCCCCATCAATCTAAATACTAATAAAACAATTAAATATATTATTATTGACCTTATGATTATTGTTAGCATATTGTTAGTATAAGCATTTTTCTTGAAATATTACAATTAGTTTAATTTTAGTTTAAAGTTAGTTACTTGCTAGTTCAATTTCAATTTCCAACTATATAAAATTGTTTAAAAATTTTGACTTTATATTTGGGCTTTAATTTCTTGATATAAAAAGTTAATTTAAGAATTTACTTTGCGTGCTTTGGTTTCAATTTCTTGAATTTGAATTGTGATTTTATTTTAAACATATATGCTTTAATATCAATAAGGTTAAAAACTCCCGCAAGTGCGATAAAACTTATTAATGCTGTTGCACCACCTATGACAATAGTTATAAAAAGAGGAAAAGCAAAATTGCAAAGATTTACAATGAATGCTGTCAAAGCAGAAGAAGGAATCATGATTAACAATATTTTCAATAGTTGTGGTAAAAGTTTTAATTCTACCTTTGTTTTTCTTTTTAGTAAAGCAATATTTAAGATTGCAATTGTCAAATAATTTAATCCCATTGCCCAAATAAGTGCATTTATGCCCATGATTGAAGGCAAGAACCAAAGAGATATAAACATTACAACTGCACCTATAACAAAGTGAATAAATGATTTATTTTCTAGCCCTAAAGAGTTCAATAGTGCGGAAGAAATATTTGTAAAACCTAAAGGTATTAATGCCCATGCCGCTGATTGTAAGAGAGTTCCGCTTAAAACGTTATCATATAAAAATATTCCAAGAAATTCGCCTATTCCCAAAAATACAGGCACAAACATGGCAGCCATAACTAAAGAGAAATTAATTGAGGTTGTTATGCGTTTTGCAATATGATTTTTATCATTTTGTGCAATAGCAGTTGATATATCAGGTATTAATGCTGTTGATAAAGAACCTATTATTGTCGTTGGAATAAATAGAAGTGGCAGGGTCATTCCCGAAGCAATACCATAAAGACTTAATGCTTGAGAACTTGTATATCCAATTTTAATAAGTTGAGCAGGAATAATTAAAGCAATTATAGGTTGTATAAAAGAGCCTGCAACTTTCATAAAAGTTATCGGAGTTGAATCCTTTATAAGAGGTTTTAAATACCCTTTTTTTAACTTTCCTATTTTCCCACCATAATAAAAATACAAAAGCACTACGAAAATCATTGATAAAAGGCAAGCGATAGTCATTGACCATGCTAAATTTTTTGCATTATCAATTGCAGTTAAAGAGGCATTAATTAGTAAAATTCCGACAACTATATGAACTAATTGTTCATAAAATTCACTTACGCATAGTGCAAAATAATTATTCCTTCCCCAAAAGGCACCTCGAAGAACACAATAAACTGAAGAAAAAACAAGACTAGGCAATAGAATAATCAAGATTTGAATGCAACGCTCATCTGTAAAGAGATTAGAAAATAAACTTCTAAATAACAAAACTATCGCACATAAAACGATTGACAAAATTAAGACATACACTAATGCAACGGCAACTAATTTCCCCTCTTTTCCTTGTTCTTTTCGTGCATTATAACCAGCAGTCATTCTAGAAATAATCAAGGGAATACCACTTGAAATTACTGTCAACAAAACCATAAATACTGATGAGGCAACTTGATATAACCCCATTCCTTCCGCACCTACAACACGTGATAGTATTATTCTAAAAACAAAACCCGCAACTCTGGTAAGAAAGGAAAATACACTTATTAATGCGACAGTTTTAAACAAAGTTTTCATAATCTCTCCTCATATATGTTATTAAATGAGAATAAAATTTAATACTGATAAGGAGAATTAAAAATGAAAAAATTTCTAAATAATCTTTATAAAGTTAAAAAAGGAGATACACTTGAAAGCATAGCCCAAAAGTATATGATTAGTTCTATGAACATCCTATTACAAAACAATGTAACTCCTAAAATGATTAAAGAAGGGTTAATATTATATATTGCAAAGGATTCTAATTAATAATTTTATTTATTTTTAAATTATTTTTTAATTTAATTAATTTTTAATTATTTTTTAAATATTTTATATTTTATTTTATTAAATATTATTATTTTATTTTTAAGTTTTGTATATTTATAATTAATTTTTTATTTTCGACTTATTTTTTGCTTTTTTATTGTTTTTAAATAACTTTTTTATAAAATTTTCTATCTGTTTATTATATTTTGTAGAAAGATAGATTAACAAAATTGCTACTATGAAAATAACTCCCCAAACTGCAAGTCCCCAACCATGATAAGGGATTACTTCTCCGCTTGAAAAATAACTAATCAAAAAAACTCCTATAGGTCTTGAAATAAGTTGTGTAAACATAAAATATCCCCAACTCATATCTGTAAGTCCTGCAACTAGACATAGTATATCATCAGGAAAAAGAGGTAATAACATCATGATAAAAAACGAATATTTATAATTGTTCAAAAAAGTTGTCCATTTCTTTTGCGTCTGATTTCCAACCATAAAATTTACAAGTTTTCGACCAAATACCCTCCCTAAAAAAAATGCAAAAGCACTTCCAAGCAAAATTCCTGCAAGTGATAATAATCCCGATTGAAATGGTCCATAAATTAGTGAACCTGCAATTACAAGAATCGGTGAAGGCAAAGGAATAAATGTAACCTGCAAAAATTGAAACAAAACAAAAGCAGTCCGACCATAAAAGCCAAGTCC
>CALWCW010000054.1 GCA_944376495.1 uncultured Clostridia bacterium
TGATTAGACCGCATATCTATTATACACGAAATTTTAAATTCTGGACTATATTTTTTAAATTTACTTCCTTTCTTCGCCATAAAAAAGTGAACCTCCTTAAGTGTCTAACTTTTGGGGTTCACTTCAATTTATGCTTGTATTTTTTACATTTATTTTTTTATTTTATTTTATTTTACTTTTAATTTGTATTATTTTTATTCTCATTTTACTATTATTTTCATTTTTACTTTTTTCTCTTCTCTTTTCTTTTTTAATTTTATTATTGTTTAGTAATAAATTTATTTATTATCTCAAAATTTTTGCAAAATTAACAAGTTTATGTTAAAATACTATCATGATAATAAAGAAAGCGATTTATAGAATAAGTGTAGCAAATAAAAGGGATATTTTAAATGATAATGTCCCAGAGTTTGCTTTTGTCGGAAGAAGCAATGTTGGCAAATCGTCAATTATTAATATGCTTACAAATAATAAAGGACTTGCAAAAGCATCTTCAACCCCGGGAAAAACAAGGCTAGTAAATTATTTTGATATTAATGATAACTTTAGATTTGTTGACTTGCCTGGATATGGTTATGCAAAAGTAGGGAAGGGGCATTTAGATGTTTGGTCAGGACTCATTGGTGAATATTTACAAAATTCAGAGAGTCTATTGACTGTTTTTGTCTTGCTTGATATTCGTCATTTACCAACAGTTTTAGATAAACAGATGATTGAGTATTTAGTTTATAATAACCTTCCTTTTAAAATTCTTGCGACTAAATGTGATAAAATAGCAAAAACAAAAGTTAATTCTTATATAGCCCAAATTGCAAAAGAACTCAATCTTCGTGAAGAAATTTTTATTAGGACAAGTAGTGTTACTGGAGAAGGCAAGGAGAAAATTTTATCATATATAGATAATTTATTAGGAAATTAATATGAAAAAAGAGTTAAAAGAGATTCAAATAACTGATTATGGTTATTCTGGAGAGGGGGTTGGACGAATTGACGGAAAGGTGTGCTTTGTCAATAATGCTCTAAAAAATGAAAAACTCCTTGTTTCAATAATTAAAGAAAATTCATCTTATATGAAGGGAGAGATAGTTCAAATATTGCAAAATAGTCCCGATAGAGAAAAACCGCCATGCAAATATTTTGGTCATTGTGGCGGTTGTTCTTATCAGCATTTAAGTTATGAAAAAGAATTAGAAATAAAAAAAGAAATTTTAAGAGCGAGATTGTCAAAAATTGGATATAATAATCAAATTAATTTAATTCCAAATCCTAATCCATATAATTATAGAAATAAAATTAAATTATTTGTTTGTGATAATAAAATAGGATTAAAAAAGAGAGAAAGTTCTGTAATCGTTGATATTGATAAATGTTTACTTGTTGATAATTTAATAAATAATGCAATAGAAAAAATTAGACATTTTGTAGAGCAAAATAATAAATTAGTTGAAAATATTGTTTTGCGTCAAGAAAATTCGCAAATTTTAATCAATTTCATATTAAAAAAAGATGTTAAGTTAGATTATTCATCACTTTGTCAATCTCTTGGCGATAATTTTGGAATTTTACAAACATATAAGGGTAAAATCAAACATATTTTCGGATTAAATTCTTTAAAGGTAAATGAAATGGGCTTATTAGCAGAATTTAATGTAGATAGTTTTCATCAAGTAAATAATTTTTTAACTAAAGATTTATTTCTTAAAGTTATTGAAAATATAAAGGGAGATAGGGTTATAAATTGTTATAGTGGGGCTGGAATTTTGAGCGGTATTTTAGCAAAAAGTTGTGAAAAGGTAGTTGGTATTGAACTTGGCTTAAGCGAACATAAAGATGCAGAAAAGTTAAAGCGTATCAATAATTTATTAAATTTGACTAATATTTGCGGTGATTGTGCTTTAAAATTAACGTCAGTTCAAGGAGATTTTAACACTATTATTGTTGATCCTCCTCGTGCTGGTCTTGATAAAAAAGTTGTTGATGCTATAATCAATTGTAAACGCTGTGAAAGAATGATTTATATTTCATGCGATAGTTCCACTTTGACTAGGGATTTAAACATATTAAAAAAATGTTTTTCTATGAAAGAAGTCTATTTATTTGATATGTTTTCAAGAACAAGCGAATTTGAAACGTTAGTTATTCTAGATAGAATAAAGACTTAATTGAATGAATTATCAAAAATTCAATTTTACATTCACTTTTATATAAAAAGTCAAAGTTGCAAGAATACAATCATAGCCTATTTGATAATAATATTTTCGTTTTCATCAAATACTTAAGATAGTGTAAAAATATTAATAAAATTATTGTTTATTTTAATAATCTTATGTTATAATACTTAAAGAAAGAAAGTTTTATAATTTCTTTTTATCTGAATATTTATTTATTACAATAGATTTTGCTTAATTGGGAAGAATAAAGTTTATTACTTTAAATTGTGTTTAAAATTAATTTACAAAAAGAAAATAATAAAAATTTCTATTAATTTATGTAAATTTAAAAAAATAAAAGAAATTTTGCGTTAATTTTAAATAAATTAAGATAAATTCCAAATTCAAAAAGGAGGTATCATAAAATGGATAGAATTTACAAAAGACCAGAATTTGTTGATTATCAAGAGGCTTTGGATACTTTCACTGAGTGGAGAAAAGAACTTAATACTTGCATAGAAACTCAGCCACAATCTTTTCAAAGTATGTTTGATGCAGTCAAATTTATGGCTTTAAGCGAAAACGCAATTGCTATGGACGTTCTTGCTTATTATTACAAGACAGGAGTTCCAAATCTTTTGCCAGAAGACTATATGAAATATATTAAGTGGGAACTTATTGCCGCAGCTAGAGGAAATCAACTTGCTATTGAAAAGGTTCAATTCCTTATTGGATATGCTTGCGATGCAATCATTGAAAGTGAAGATTACGAAGTGATAAAATATAAAAATGATATTGATGACTATAATGTTCTTTATGTTTTAGGAAAGGCACTAGCAAAAATATTGGTTAGAGATTATCTTAAAGCATTTCCTGTTGATTTATATAATGAAAATGATGATTATAGACCATATAAACAAGAAGATTTTGTCAACTTAAGAAAAATGATTGATAGTGCTATACCAAAAACAATTGAATTTCTTAAATCTTAACATTAAAAAGATGATTCATTAAATTCAATCTATCATTTATTATAGTTCTTATTTCATGTTCAAAACTTGATTGATCACCAAGTTCAATCAAATTTTTTATTAATAAACTTTCAAGACCTATAAATTCAACAAAACAATTTGTCTTATCAGCCATAATTTTGTATTGCTGCAAAGGCCTTTCATAGTCAAAAATAATTCCAAGTTTTTTAATTTGTCGTTCTGTCAGACTATACATTTTGCTCGTATTCAAAAAACCGCCCATTCTAAATAAACAACTCTTTATTTTAGATAAACAATCAAAAGTATCATTGATTAATTGACGATTTTTCTCATTATCGACTTGAATAATCATTAATTGTTTTTTGTTTGCAGAATATTCCTTTGCCATTTTTTCATAATCTGCAATATTAAGAAGTTGTTCATCATTATATATCATAAATTCAGCCCTCAAATTTATTTATGACAAAATTAGTAAAAATGTTTATGTATCTGATAAGAAAAAGATTAAAATAATCCTCAATAAAAAATATGTAATAAAATATTATGATTTTTAATAATTTATAAAATTAATTTCATTTTAAATATTTATTTACGTCTTTAATAATTTTATCATCCTTGTAAAATTTTTAATTTACAATTTTTATAATAATATTTAAGTTTTAATGTTGTAAAATTAGTTAATATGTGCTATAATTTATACGAAATTAAACTTTAGAGGGGCATTAATGTATTTAGATATTACACAAAAATATGCTGAAGAATTTGATGAAAAATGTGCAAGAGTGGATGCTCATGGTTTTTTAAGATTTTTAACAGAGCCAAATGCAAATGATATTTCAATACTCAATTTAATTGCTAATGTGGAAGCCATAACTGAAATAAAACCACATCATAAAGATTTTGCTTTAGATACAGACGAAACTACTTTTATAAACATTTTGAATGACTTTTTTTCTAAATATTTACCTCAAAAAGCAGATGAAGTAAAACAAATTTTAAATAAAACTCATTCATTTTTTATAGATAGGGAAGGGAAAACTCATATAAGGTTTGAAAAAGTTTTAAGTGATGACAAGCGCTCTAGTAGTGTTGGCCACTCTGGTCGAAATACTTATTTAGAATTTAAAGTTTTTCTTCATAATAATTTAAGTGATTTGAGAATAACCGCTCATGAAATTGCTCATGCACTAAGTTCTCATAATCAACAAATTGTTAAGCTTATTCGTTCTAATTCTTCGCGAGAAGAGTTAGATAAAATTACTAGACCTTTTGAAAAAGATTGCATTGGCGAAATTGAAGGTGCAATCATTGAAAGATTGTTTAACTATTATCTAATGCAAAAAGGTATTTATACTGAATCAAATATAGAAAATTATGAAAACAGTGAAGAAGATTCTTTACTATGTGAAATAAACCTTATTCGTGAAGAAAGAGATATTTTAAAAGAGTTGTCTTGTCCTGTTACAAAGGAAAGTTTGGAAAAACTTGTTAAATCTTTGGTAGCAAAGAAGAATTATCGCTTACTTGACCGCATAGAAAAAATGCATGATAATAAAGATAGATATAGCTCTAAAATGTTTAGATATGTTGTGGCAAAAGTGGTTGGAAAGAAATGGATTAACAATTTTATTAGATTAAAAAGTGATAAGCAAAGAGAAGAAATGTTAGATAATTTTCAACAATATTTAGATAATACACATAGACTAGATTTAGATTCTGCTTGTGAATATCTTTTGGGGGATGATTTTTGTTCAATAGTTGAAGATTATATTACTCATAAATTAGGGAAAAAGAAACACATTGATTTATCAGAAGAAAAAGATATATAATGTTAATTAATAAAATATCACAAAGTATAATTTTAGTAAAATATGATATTATGGCTGATAATTTAAGTATATTTATATATGAAAGTTCCAAATTAAAAATATGACAAAATTTATAAAAAGGGTTTGATAATTCCTAAAAAAATTATCATCTTTATGCGTCTATGGTGAAGTGGATATCACAATCGACTTCGGAACACATATTTTGGGGTTCGATAATCCCCATAAAAAAATTATCAGTTTTGCTCCCATGGTGAAATGGATATCACAATCGACTTCGGATCGA
>CALWCW010000055.1 GCA_944376495.1 uncultured Clostridia bacterium
GGGATGATAATAGGAAACAATGCAGGAACAATTGAAAATTGTTTAGTCCTAAACATGAGAACAACAAACAACAATCTTTCATTAGGAGGACAAAGTCAGACAAGTTGTCTATATGAGATAAATATAGATGGAGCTTTAACAAGATATACAACAGACTTAAATTCATTTGATTATGAAAATTGGGGAATAGTTGGAAATGATTTATTACCATGTGATTCATCATGGATGGCAAGTGTAAACATTGCAACAAGAGCGAGCGTTGAAGCGTGGAGAGACAAAACACTATAACGCTTAATTAGTGAAATTAAATATTAAAATACAAAAATATATCTTTTAGAATTGTCTTTAAGATATATTTTTTAGTATTTTAACAATAATATTTTAGTGTGCTTATAAAGTGACATATTTTGAAAATATGTTAGATAAATAAAAGTACTTTATCTTAATAAATAGTGTAACCAAATTTTTATAAAAACATATTCGAAAAAAATTTAAAAAATTTTAAAAAATTTGGCAAAAACTGTTGACTATTTTTTAAAAAATGCATATAATATTGCTAGCACTTAAAGGTTGAGAGTGCTAAAAAAGTCGAAAATTATTCAAAGAGGCTATAAATGGAATTATCAGACCGCAAAAAAAAGATTCTATGTATGGCAGTGGAAGAGTATATCAAAGATTGCTCTCCCATTACAAGCGGGGGAATTAAAGATGTGACTTCGCTCAATTGCTCAACTGCAACTCTAAGAAATGAATTAAATGCACTTGAGGCTATGGGCTTTTTAAAACAACTCCACACCTCTGGAGGCAGAATTCCAACAGCTCAAGGTTATCGGTATTACGTTGAAAACCTTTTGCACTCTGCTTCGGCAAGTGAAAGGGAACTAGATGAGGTAAAAGAAGTTATTTCTTCTCGAACTTCTAGTCTGACAGATATTATTTCTGGAATTGCTAAAATTGTGAGCAAAGCAACCAACTATCCTACGGTGGTTATGGTTGACGGAGTTGATAATTTGGTCTTAACTGAATTTAGAATTATTCCGCTTCTTGATGATAAAGTAATGGTTTTAATAGGAACTATAGCAGGTTATATCAATCAAACTCTTGACGTTAAAGCAAGTGTAGAAGATTGCCTCGATGCTTCAACCTATTTGACTAATCACTTTAAGGGCGAAACTATTGGCTTCATGATTGAGAATATTGACCAATTTGAAGAGGGGATGAAACTTGAAATCCAAACTTTTCAATCTTTAGTCAATTCGCTTATCAATGGTCTAAAGGTTCTTAATAAACAACGTTATCTTAATGTTAGACGAGAGGGAAGTGCAAAACTTTTAGAAGATAATGGGGATGTTGAGGGTGCTAAAAAAGTTTTCAACGTTCTTGAAGATGAAGAAGAATTATCATCAATTATGGAAATAAAAGGTGAAGGTGACATTGAAGTCACGGTCGCTGATGAAGATAGTGCTAAATGTTCAGTTGTTAAGGCTCCTATTTGTGTTAATGGAAGACAACTTGCCTCCATTGGTGTTATAGGTCCACAAAGAATGGATTATGCCGGAATTGCCTCTGCTTTAAAGGTGGTTATTGATAATTTAAATAACTTAAAAGGAGAATAAATGTCAAGGGAAGAAAACATAGATGACGAAATCTTTATGCAAGAAACTGACGAAGGCGAGAACGAGATAAATGATAAAAAAACTTGTGATTGCAATGAAGCGTGTTCTTGCGGAGAAGATTGTCAGTGTGATGAAAATCATAGATGTAGTGAAAATTGTGAGTGTCATAATGATGACGTAAAGCATTGCCACTGCCATGATGAAGAGGAGGTTTGTCAATGTGAAGATGGCAAATGTCATTGTCATGAAGATGGAAGCGAATGCTCTTGTCATGAGGGTGATGATTGTGACTGCGGTTGTGAGAACAAAGATTGTTCTTGTGATAAAACAGAAGAGGCAAGTAAATGTGATTGCAGTGTAACAATAGACGATGAAGCAAAGTCTATGAAACTTGCAAATCAATACTTAAATTTAGCAAAACAAGTTCAAGCAGATTTTGATAATTATAGACGCCATGCTATTGAAGATATTAAGCAAGCGAAAATAAATGGTCAAGTTTCAGTTATTGAAGCATTCCTTCCTTGTCTTGATACATTCAAAGAGGCAAAGAAATCTATAAATGACGAAGTTGTGCTTAAGGGTATTGAAATGATTGAAGATAAAATCAATTCAGCCTTAAAAGAACTTGGAGTGACAAAGATAGACTCAATTGGTCAGGTCTATAATCCACATTATCATAACGTTATTGCTGTTATGAATGACCAAGAAAAAGATAATGATATCATCTTGGATGAATACCAAGCCGGATATATGTTTAATGACAAAGTCATTAGATACTCAAAAGTCATAGTCAATAAAAAGGAGGATTAATTATGGGAAAAATTATTGGAATTGACTTAGGAACAACAAATTCTTGCGTTGCTGTTATGGAAGGCGGAAAACCTACAGTTATCGCAAATGCAGAGGGAGATAGAACAACTCCTTCAGTCGTAGCTTACACTAAAGAAGGGGAAAGACTTGTTGGTAAAGTTGCAAAACGTCAAGCTATTGTTAATGCTGAAAACACTGTCCAATCAATCAAACGTGAAATGGGAACTAATTATAAAGTTACTTTAAATGGAAAAGAATACACTCCTCAAGAAATTTCTGCAATGATTCTTGCAAAATTGAAAGCTGATGCTGAAAGTTATTTAGGTGGAGATGTAACTCAAGCTGTTATTACAGTCCCTGCTTACTTTAATGACTCTCAACGTCAAGCAACTAAAGATGCTGGTAAAATCGCAGGTCTTGAAGTTTTAAGAATTATCAATGAACCAACTGCTGCCGCTTTGGCTTATGGTCTTGATAAAGGTGAAAACTCAAATCAAAAGATTTTAGTTTATGACCTTGGTGGCGGAACATTCGATGTTTCAATTCTTGAAATAGGTGATGGTGTTTTTGAAGTTTTATCTACAAATGGTAATACAAGACTTGGTGGAGATGACTTTGATAACAGAATTATTGATTTACTTGTTGAAGAATTTAAAACTACAAACGGAATAGATTTGTCAAGTGATAAACTTGCTATGCAAAGACTGAAAGAAGCAGCAGAAAAAGCAAAAATTGACCTTTCTGCAACTCCTAAAACTACAATATCTCTTCCATTTATTTCAGCCGATGCTACAGGTCCTAAACACATGGAATATGAACTTACTAGAGCAAAATTTGATTCTATCACTGAAGACCTTGTTAAAGAAACAATTGACTGCACAGTTAGAGCTTTAGCAGATGCAAAACTTGATAAAAATCAAATAGACAAAGTTATTTTAGTCGGCGGTTCTACTCGTATTCCTGCCGTTCAAGAAGCTGTTAAGGAATTTACTGGAAAAGAACCATTTAAGGGAATCAACCCTGATGAATGTGTTGCTGTTGGTGCTGCTATTCAAGCGGGTGTTTTAGGCGGAGAAGTTAAAGATGTTTTACTTTTAGATGTAACTCCACTTTCTCTTGGAATTGAAACTCTTGGCGGAGTATTTACAAAATTAATCGAAAGAAATACAACAATTCCTACAAGAAAATCTCAAATATTCTCAACTGCTTCTGATAATCAACCTGGAGTTGATATTCATGTTCTTCAAGGAGAAAGAGAATTTGCAAATCAAAATAAGACTTTAGGAAGATTCCAACTTACAGATATTCCACCTGCACCAAGAGGAGTTCCTCAAATCGAAGTTACTTTTGATATTGATGCAAACGGAATTGTGAAAGTTTCTGCCAAAGACCTTGGAACTAATAAAGAACAAAACATAACAATCACTGCATCTTCAAACCTTAAGGAAGAAGATATTGAAAAGGCTATAAAAGAAGCTGAAGCACATGCCGAAGAAGACAAGAAACGTAAAGAACTTGTTGAAACTAAAAACCAAGCCGACAACCTTGTTTATGGACTTGAAAAGGTTTTAAAAGATAATGGTGATAAACTTGCAGAAGATGATAAGAAAAAACTTGAAGAAGCCATTGAAAAAGCAAAGAAAGAGTTTGAAAGTGAAGACATTGAAACTGTTAAAAAGGCAATTGACGAACTTACAAACGTTTCAAACGGTATTGTAAGCAAGATGTATCAATCTGCTCCTAACGGTTCTACAGAAGGTGCTGGCACTACTGGAAACAACAACGGAAATAACGATGGAGAAAATCCTGAAGTAGTTGTTGATGACCAAAATTAAGGAGAATTACTAATTGAAAATACTATTTATAATAGATATTCAAAAGGGCTTTATTACTGAAAGTAACAAATTTTTAATTAAAAATATTAACAATCTTATCAAATCTAATAAGTTTGATAAGATTGTTGCTACACAATTTATAAATAAAAAAGATAGTCAATATATCAAAAGTTTAAATTGGAATGATATGTTTTCTTCTCCAAAAATTGATTTTGCGGTAAATTTACCCAGGAATGCAATCATAATAAAAAAGCATTCTTATGGGTTGCCTACAAATTTATTTAAAAAAGACGGGTTACGTTTACCAAATGGATTATCTTTGTCAAAATCAGATGATATTTATATTTGTGGAACAGACTATGATGCGTGCGTTTTAGCCGTAGGGTATCAATTATTTGACGCTAATTACACCATTAAATTTATTGAAAGTTGCATAGGTTCTTCTTCAAAGAATCCATTAGATAAAAATATTATAGAAAGGATTATGCAAAGGAACTTTGGAAAACAATCTGTTATTTTTCAGAAAGAAGAGGAAAACAATTTTAATATTTAAAAAAGTCGCTTTAAAGATTAAAAGAGTCTGTGTAGAATGAGGATTAAATATGGCAAATAAAGATTATTATTCAGTGCTTGGTGTTGATAAAAATGCTAGTGATGATGAAATAAAATCGGCTTATAGACGTCTTGCAAAAAAATATCATCCCGACTTAAACAAAACTCCAGAAGCACAAGAAAAATTCAAAGATATAAATGAAGCATATGAAGTATTGGGTGACCCAAAAAAAAGAGCGAACTATGACCAATTCGGTTCAGCTGACGGAAATCCTTTTGGAGCAGGCGGAGCGCAATCTGGTGGTGGATTTGGTGATTTTTTTGGCGGTGGTTTTTCAGATATATTTTCAGATATATTTTCAGCTTTTGGTGGTAGGTCAGATGCAAGGGTTTCAGAAAAAGGTCAAGATATAAACATTGCTGTAACTCTCTCATTTGAAGAAGCTTGTTTTGGAGTAGAAAAAAATATAACTGTTTCTAAACTAGAAAAATGTTCAAGTTGCAGTGGAACAGGTGCTAAAAATGGGAAAGAATTTACCGTTTGTCCTGAATGCAACGGAACAGGAAGGGTTCGTTATCAACAAAACACTTTGTTTGGAACAACCATTCGAGAAGCAGGGTGTCCAAAATGTAACGCGACAGGTAAAATAATTAAAGAAAAATGCAGTGATTGCAATGGTAAAGGCTATCAAAAAGTTAATAAGACTATTAAAGTCAAATTTCCTGCTGGCCTAGATAATGGTCATACTTTGCGTATTCAAAATGAAGGTAATGCACCAACTAGAGCAAATGGAATTAATGGTGACCTTAACATTAAAATTTCTGTTGCACCTCATAAAATTCTTGTTCGAAATGGCAATGATTTAACAATGGATTTATATGTTCCATTTACTAAAACGTTGCTAGGTGGTAAAGTTGACATTCCAACTTTAAAAGGCAATTATGCTTTGAATATTCCTGAACTTACTCCAAGTGGAACAGTTATGAGAATAAAAGGTAAGGGAGTCAAATCTGTAAATAGTAGTGCTGTTGGAGATTTGCTTGTTACTATAAAGGCTGAAGTTCCAAAGAGTTTAGATAAAGACACTAAAGCAAAAATTGAGGCTTTAGCTGAACAAATAGGTGATGGTTCTTATACAAAATACAATAACTTTTTAAGGAATATGAAAGATTAATCTAAAAACAAATAAAAAATAAAAAAATAGCAAAAATTTTGAATTTTTTGCTATTTTTTATTTAATTTAATTGATTTAATTAGTAATTTTGTTTTTATTATTTTTCAATCTATTTATACATTTTATCAATATTTTTTTTGAATATATTTTCTAAAAGTGATTGCAATTCTTTTGTTTGTGCAACGATTATCAATCTATAATCTTTATAAATTTCATCTGTTATAAATTTTTGACTTTCTTTGCATATAAGAAGACCTGGCATTATGTCCCAAGGATTAAGTTTTTTAGCCACAATTAAATGAGCACCAAAACAAGAAGATGCTGTCTTTGATAAACTAAAACAAGCACTACCATTCATTCTTATACGTAATACATGGGGCAACAATTCGTTAATTGAATCAAGTTCCATTTTTGCTACTATAGTGTCACGAGTATGCAGGTCAATATCTACCAAAGCATCTTTTGTTTCAACAGGAGAGTTCTCAATTCTTTTATCATTTAGAAAAGCGCCCTTTCCTTTTATTGCATAATAAAACTCTTTTATATAAGGAAGATAAATAAACGAAAATTGATAATCGTTATCTGCAAAAAATGCGACTTGCACCCCGCAAATTGGAAGATTATACATATAATTTAATGTTCCATCAATAGGGTCAATTATCCAACTTCGATTTTTGACTTCGTTTTGTGAATTTGTTTCTTCGCTTACAATATTATCATTAGGAAAATTTTTTTTAATAGTGTCAATGATATATTTTTCGCATTCAATATCTTTATCTGTAAAATAATCAAACGCACCTTTTGATGTTATTGTTTTCGCATGGTCTAAAAATATGTTGTCACCAACATAACGAACTGCTTTTTTCATTATTTCATATTCTTTTTCAAACATAATACCTCACAATTCTAATTAATTATAATTTTTTTAACGTTTTTTGTCAAATAAAATAAATTTGTAAATTTGAAAAAGCATTGTTATATAAATTTAATTTATTTATTTTGATAAATATTAGGTTCGTGGTATAATTGAAAAAGGAGTTTTTATGAAAAGATTTTTTGGCGAAAAGGAAGGAGATTTTATTAAAATCTCTGTTGATGAATATAATCATTTAAAGAAAATTTTACGAATGAAAGAGGGTGACTCTATAATAGGATGCGTTAATGATGAATATGACTACTATTGCACAATTAAAAAAATGGAAAGTAAAGTTTGCTATTGTCATATTGATAAAATTGAAAAGAATTTGGCTCTTCCTAAAAAGAATATAGTTCTATTTCAAATGCTACCTAAAAAAGAGTATGTGGACAACATAATTCCAAAAGCAGTGGAACTTGGTGTCAGTGAGATTTATTTTTTTACAAGTTCTTGGACGGGACAAAAATATTTAAATATGGAAAGGTTAAAAACTCAAGTAAAAACCGCTTGTAAGCAGTGTGAAAGGTCAAAGCTTGTCAAAGTTTATGAAATTTTAGATTTTGATAAAATGGTTGAATTATTAGGTGAGTTTGATATTGCACTTTTTCCATTTGAAAGAGAAAGTGTATTAAATAAATTAGAAGAAAAAAGATTAAAAAATAAAGACAACATATGTTTAGTAGTGGGCAATGAAGCGGGGTTTACTGATTTAGAAGCGGAAAGAATAAAGAGTTTAAAAAATGTTGAAACTTTTTCGCTTGGGGGTAGAATTTTAAGATGCGACACCGCTGTTGTTTCAATGCTTGCTATAATTAATCATTTTACAGGTAATTAAAAAATAAAAACAACTTTTTATATTGTAAATTGAAATTTAAAAATTATTTAAAAATATTAAAATTCAATAAAAATTAATCAAATTTAATAAAAAATGCAATTTTTGTGTAATTTTTGTTCAATTATTATGATTTAAACTTAAAATTTTATAAGTAAGGAGAAGAAAAATGGTTTATTTTGTTCGACATGGAAAAACTGATTGTAATGATAAAAATATAATTCAAGGGCGTTTAGATGCACCTTTAAATGACGAGGGAATTAAAGAGGCTAAAGAATGTGCTGAAAAATTAAAAGATGTCAATTTTGATGTAATTTATTCTTCTCCTTTAATAAGAGCAAAAAGAACTGCAGAAATCATCAATGAATTTCATAATGTTCCTTTAATATGTGATGAAAGATTGTTTGAACAAGATGCAGGTGAAGCGACAAGATTAAGTTATGATGAAGTAACAAAAGAAATGTATGATGAATTTATCAAAGACCCTCATGCCTTTAAAGCGGAAAGTGAACTTGATTTATTTAATAGAGTGCAAGATTTTTATAATTCTTTAGTTAAAAATAACGATAAAAATATTTTAATAGTTGCTCATAGAGGCAATTATAGACAACTTTATTTATGTATAAATAATTTACCACAAGATACAAAAACTGAACCTATTGGTAATTGTGAGATAAAAGTTTTTTAATTTTTTTCAAATCAGATATTGATTTTTTATGTACTTTATGATAATATGTGTCTATAAAGGAGAAAATTATGGACAATAACGAAATGAATACTATTGATTCTTTAACTGAAAATCAAAGTAAAGAATTATTGAAAAAAAACTTTAAGAAAAACAAAGGATTTTGATAAAACAACTTATGAACTTATTGATGCTCTTTTAAAGAAAATGCCTTCATTTCGAACTTTTGAAGATGGCGTTTTTAATATTTTATTAACTGAAAATAAGGTCAATGAAAATGTATTAGAAAGGGTTGCAAAAATTTTTAATGAGAATAGCTATAAAGATTTTTTTAATACAATTTATCAAGCAGTTTCAAGTAACAATCAAGATTATTTAAAGTGGTTAAAAGATAATAATTTGGTTTCTTCAAATAGATACGCATCAAGAGCCTTTATCAGTGCAATAGATTGTGATAATTATAAAATGATTGATTTTTTACTTCAAAACGGTGCTGAATGTCCAAAAAGATTAAATAAGGCAATAAATAAAAGCATAGAAACTGGAGATGACCTCAAACTTACAATATATAGTTTTTGTTCTAGTGAGAAGTTGCCTAAAGATTTCTCTAAAGGTATGTATTTAAGCAAAAAAGCTTATTTTAATGAATATTCAAGTGATCTTGATGAACCACATACTGGTTTATATTTAGGGTAAACTAGATTAGCAAATAATTAAAAAATTCACGAATATAACGTGAATTTTTTTGTTTTATTATAATGTTTTATTTATATCTTATAGGTTGTGGCACATTTTAGTGTTAACATTTATTTCTATTAAGCAAATACCCAGCCATAAAATATAACGCACCCTTTGGAATACAAAGGCAGTCATTGTGTTGATGACATGGTGGTTCTATTGGTGGACATGGAGGTGGACAAGATGGACATGGTGAGCATGAAGGCGAGCAGGGTGAATTACAGGGACATGAGTCAAAGCGATCAAAACATGGATTAAAGCATGTGTTTTGATTGCATCCGCATGACGAACCCCAGTTACCACAAAAATTAGAACATCCATTATTGCATGGACATTTGCATAGGTCAACACAAGAGCCTATTCGATAATTTGTGTTAAGTATCATGAAGAATCTCCTTTTTTTTATTTTTTATATATAAAGCATCTTTTTATTTGATATAAATGAAAAATTAAATTATTTTTATTAAAATACATGAGAATTTTAATAAATTTTTAAAAAATACACGAAAAATTAAAAAAATTGATAAAATAAACTAACTTTTTTAATTTTTTATATAAACAAAACTTTTATAATTTGAAACTAGCAAAGATTTTTAAGAATTTGACTTAAAAAACGTTGTTAATTTAATAAATATTTTATAAATTTTTGATTATTTATTTTTAATTTTTATTCTAATACTCACATATTTAAAATAAAATATTTTATGAAAGTATTACTTGTATCTCTTGCCATTATTGGAACAATCATAGGTTCTGGTTTTATAAGTGGAAAAGAAATTGTTGTCTTTTTTTCAAACTTTGGTTTGATGTCTTTTTTTTGCATTATTCTAGTTTTTATATTATTTTTTTATCTTTTTAGACTATTATTAAATTATAATTTAAATGAAAAAGGACAAAAAAACTCAAAATTTTTATATGTTTTAAACATTATATTATCATTTGTCTTTTCTTCAGCTATGTTTGCTGGAATTAGTGATATAGCAAATGATTTTTCGCTTTTTGTTTCAATTCCACTTTATATTTTTGTTTTACTAATTTGTTATTTTATTTTTAAAAAAGGTCAAGGTGGGCTTAATAAAATAAATATTATTTTAATTCCATTTATGATTTGTATTTTTGTTTTTTGTCTTATTAGCAAAATAGAGTTTAAACCTTTATCTTTTGAAAATGCTTTACCTCCATATTTTTCTTTCTTTTACGCTCTTTTATATGTTGTTTTAAACATTTCTAACAGCAACGTATTAATAAGTAATCTTGGGAAAAATTTGAGTAATAAGCAAAAAACACGAGTAGCCTTTATCTCAGCACTCGTGCTCTTTTTAATATTAACTCTTGCTAATATCGTTTTACTTCAAAATCAAGCATCTTTTGTTCAAGAAATGCCACTTTTATCATTATTTTCAGGTTATTCTAAAATTATAATGACTTTAGTAATCTTCATTGGTTGTTTGACGACATTATTTTCACTTGTCTATTCAACATCCTTATCAATGCGAGGGCTGTGCAAAAGTGAATATATGACGTTTTTCGTAAGTGTAATAATGCCTTTTATCATGTCACTTGCAGGCTTTAGTAATATTATAATGTATTTTTACCCTTTAGCCAGTGTTCTTGGAGCAATTTTGCTGTTTGAATTATTTTTTAACTCTTTTTTCAAAAGGGCTAACAAGAAAATACATTCCAGCGGCAAGAATACAAAGTAGGACAATGCTTGCCATAACTATATCAAGTTTTAAGATTTGACTACCATAATTGATAAGATAACCAAGTCCTGCTTTGCTTGATAGATATTCGCCCATTATAGTGCCAACCCAACTCATACCAACATTTATTTTTAATACTGAAACAAATTCAGGTAATGCGTTTGGTAAAACAAGTTTGAAAAATATTTGATATTTTTTCGCATGCATTGATTTCATAAGCAATATTTTATCATTGTCGCATGAAATGAATGCGTTTAACATTGATATTGTTGTGATGATTACGCAAATTAAAACGCACATTACAATAGTGGCACCTGTTCCTGAACCAACCCAGAAAATTATCATAGGCCCGAGTGCTATTTTTGGCAGGCTATTTAAAATTATGAGATATGGTTCGAGAATTTTCCTAAGTTTTTCGCTCCACCATAAGACTACTGCAATTACAAAACCTATTGCTGTCGCTAAAATAAAGCCTATTATTGTTTCATATAATGATGTCCAAATATGAATCCATAAATTGTTTTGACTTGCTAAATCTATTATTGTTGACACAATACGACTTGGACTTGAGAAAAAGAATGGATCAATAATTTCAAGGTCTGCAAATAATTGCCAAACGCCTATAAAGATTAAGAAAATTGCAATTTGCCAGAAAATTATCCAAAATTTATTGATTTTTTGTTTTTTAAGGTATTGAGCTCTTGCTTTGGAGTAATTGACATTTTTTTTCTTCTTTAGCATAAAAATCTCCAAATCTTTTCAAAATAGTTGCCAAAATTATCGTCCTCTCGCTTTTGCAAAGGAGTGCCCCCGCTGAAAGAAATTATCATATTCTCTTTCACAGTTGCGGGACGTTTTGAAAGAATTATAATCTTATCCGACATGCTTAATGCCTCTGAAATATCATGTGTAACCAAGAGGGCGGTCTTTTGTTCACTTTTGATGATTTCATAAACATCGTCGCATACTTTTAACCTAGTTTGATAATCTAAAGCCGAAAATGGTTCATCGAGAAGAAGAAGGGCGGGCTCTAGAACTAGAGTTCTAATAAGAGCAACTCTTTGTCGCATACCTCCACTAAGCTGTCGAGGTTTTTTATTTTTGAAGTTGTAAAGGTCATATTTTTTAAGCAAGTTTTCAGCAAGTTCAAGTTTTTGAGCTGATTTATGCTTTTTCTGAATTTCAAGACCTAAAATTATGTTTTGCCATATTGTTCTCCACTCAAACAAGTGGTCACGTTGAAACATATATCCTATACGACCATCATTTTTAGTGATGGGTTTGCCGTCTAAAATAATAGAACCGCTTGATGGAGTAAGAAGCCCAGCGGTTAGCGAAAGAATAGTTGTTTTTCCGCATCCGCTAGGACCCACAAGTGTAGAAAAAGACTTTTCTTCAACGGTGAATGTTACGTTGTCTAAAGCATTTACTTCACTTTCCTTTGTTTGATAGAAGTAACTGACATTATTAAATTCTAGTAAGTTTTTCATTTGTTCGACCTCTACAATATCATTTTACTTTATTTCATCTTTTTTGTGACTATTTTCTAAAATTTTGGCAGTAATCATTGTTTTTAACCTTTTTCCACCTTTATAATTTGCCTAAAGTTGCAAAGGAGCTAAATGAAAGTGGAGGATGAGGACAAGATTAGAAAGGCATTGCTGAAAAAAGCTTTGGGGTACAATGCAAGTGAAATTACCGAAGAATATGTCGTAAATGATGATGGAAATCCTATTTTATCAAAGAAAAAAGTGACAAAAAAACATATAAGTCCCGACATTTCGGCTGTCAAGGTGCTACTTGAAAGATATTATAAAACCTATGAGGACAAAGTTTTGGCAATGAGTGATGAAGAACTTTTATTAGAAAAAATGCGACTTGAAAATTTAATCGAGGAGGGAGATAGTGGAGATAAGTGAATGTAAACACAAAGTAAAATGTGATTTTTATGGATGTTCTAACCTGGCAAAATACTCTTTTTCAACTAAAGGCATTTTAAAACGAGATTTGTGTTTTTGTGAAGAATGCTTGAGGGGAATGTATGAGGCAATTGCAAAAATGCAAGTTCCAAAGTCTATTAGTAGTCCTTTCAAATTAAACAAAAAGTTAAGGAGAGAAAAATGAAAAGAGAAGAAGATAAAATTGTTAAAGAAGTTATTGACGACTTTAGGTATCGTGCCGATGAACGCAAGAGTTTTGACCTTATTTGGAAAATAAATATGAATTTTCTTATGGGGAATCAATATTGTAATATAGGTTATGGCGGTCAACTTGAGGAACAGGAAAGACAATTCTTTTGGCAAGAAAGAGAAGTTTTCAACCATATTGCACCAATTTATGATATGCGATATGCAAAATTAACAAAGGTTAAACCTGATATTACGATTTTACCAGCAACAAATGATGAACGAGATAAGCAATCCGCAAAAATGTCTAAAAAAATATTTCAATCTGTCAAAAACAAGTTGGATTTAGATGCTAAAATTAACCAAGCAATTAAGTGGTCAGAGGTCTGCGGAACAGTTTTCTATAAAATTGTTTGGAATAATAATATTGGTCAAGTTGTAGGAATAAATGAAGACGGTGAAACGTTAAAGAGCGGAGAATTAGACATAAGCGTTGTCAGTCCTTTTGAAATTTATCCAGATTCTTCAGTTTGTGAAAATTTAAAAGAATGTCAGAGCATTATTCACGCAAAGGCTTATACGGTTGCACAAATTAAAAGTATGTATAATATTGACGTTAAAGGCGAAAGAATAAATACTTATTCGCTTGATAATGTCACTTCTTCAATAGGTGGGTTAGGATTTAATGGAACAGTTCCTAAAATCATCGATTGTATGAAAGAAGATAGTGCAATTGTTATAGAAAAATATATTCGACCAAATAGCGAGTTCCCTAATGGACGACTTATTATTGTCGCTGGAGATAAACTTGTCTATGATGATGAACTTCCTTTTATGTGCGGAAGTGATAAAGAAAGAGATTTTCCGTTCATAAGGCAAACAAGCATAGAAGAACCGGGCTGTTTTTGGGGAACAAGTGTGATTGAAAGGTTAATCCCTGTTCAACGCGCATATAATGCTGTAAAAAATCGTAAACACGAATTTATTAATAGATTGTCTATGGGAATTTTGTCGGTTGAAGATGGGTCAGTTGACCTTGAAAATCTTGAGGATGAGGGATTAAGCCCGGGCAAAGTTTTAGTGTATAGACAAGGCTCGTGCGAACCTAAATATCTTCAAGGTGAAAATTTGCCTGACGGACTTAATGATGAAGAAGAAAGTTTGCTTGATGAATTTAATAAGATAAGCGGTGTAAATGATTTGTTAAGTGCCAGTTCAATATCATCAAGTATAAGCGGAACAGCTTTAGAACTTTTGATAAGTCAAGATGAAACAAGGCTCAATGCTTCTATTGAAAGTATAAAAATAGCAACAAAAGAGATTGCTAGAATGATTTTGAAACTTTATAAGCAATATGCGATTTTCCCAAGGCTTGCAAGAATTGTCGGAGAGAATGGTCAAATTGAGTTATTTTATTTTTCATCTTGTGATATTTCAAGTGATGATATTGAAATTGATAATCAAAGCGATACGTTTCAAACTCTTTCACAAAGACGTGAGATGATTTTCTCACTTTTAGAAAATGGTATTTTAGAAGATGAAAATGGGAAGTTATCTAATCGTATGAAATGCAAACTTTTAGAAATGCTTGGTATGGGTGTTTGGGAAAATGCTCAAGACATAAATGAATTACATATAAAAAAGGCAGATAAAGAGAATTTAAAAATGCTTGATGGTGTAGTTTGTTCTCCTAGTGAGATTGATGAACACGACTTGCACATAAATGAACATATCTCATTTATGTTAGGAGAGGATTTTGAAAGAGCGAAAGCAAAAAATGTGAATTTGGAAGAAATCTTTTTAAAACATATCAAAGAACATAAAAAATTAAAAATGGAGGCATAAATGGAAGAAATAAAACGAGAACAACCGATTATGGAACCAACAACGGCTTTAAACGGAGCAGATGAAAATAGTGTTGCGAGTGAAATCGGCTCTCAAAGGGCAGACCTAGGGAAGTTTAAAAATGTGAATGATTTGTTAGATGCATATAACAATCTTCAATCTGAATTTACCAGGAAATGTCAATTGCTTAAATCATTTGAAAAAGATAAAACGGCAAAAGAAAAAGTAAATAGTGAAAATTTGGTTTCTGATAATATAAGTTTAAATTATAGCAATCAATTTGAATCAGATAAGAACGATTTTGATGAAAAAACATCTGAAAATATAAAATTAAACGAAAAAGACAAAAAAATACAAAAAAATAACGAAATTAATGTTGTTTTTTCAAAAAATGAAGAAATTATGAAAAACTTTTCTCAAATTCAAAACGCTATTAAAGATGATAAAAATGATTTAGTTGGTCAAAATTTTAAGAGAGAAAACGAAGAGATTAATAATTTTACTGCAAATGAAACAGAAACTGAAAATCAACAAGATGAGGAAATCTTAAATCAAAATGAAGAACAAGAAAAAGATGAAGAAATATTTCTTATGCAGTTCCTTAAAGAAAATGACGAAGCAAAAAATTTCATAGAAGAAATAAAATCAAGTGTGAATTACACAAAAAGTCAACAAAACCCTTATCAAATTGCATGGGCAAATGTTGTCTTAAAAGATTTAAAAAATAAAAAAGATAATCCGATAATCAATGAATACGTTTTATCTAATGAAAATATTAAAAATCAAATTATTAAAAGTTATCTTAAAGAACTTGAGAAGAATAAAGCGCCTATTGTAATGCAAGGTGGTCAAAGATTGTCGGGAGTTCTTCCAGACAATCCTAAAACACTTGCAGAAGCAAAGGAACTTACTTCAAAAATGTTTAGTTAATTTCCTATTTTACTGGAAAAAGCAAAAATTTTATAAAATAATAACAAAAACTTATAAATTTAATTAAAAATATAGTAAAAATAACATTTTATAAAAAATTAAAAAAAATATTAAAAATTAATAAAAAAATATTATTAATTTAATCTTAATAATAAAATTTTAAAAGGAGAATAATAAATGGTTACATTACAAACTGCTGAAAACGCATTGAAAAACGTTTATTTGGGAGTTGTTGCAAATCAACTTAATATTAATGCAAATCCACTTTTAGCAAAAATTAAACACTCAAGCAAAGATGTTTGGGGAAAAGAAGTTCGTAAACTTGCTCCATTTGGTATTAATGGCGGTATTGGAGCAGGAAGTGAAACTGATGCTCTTCCAACAGCTTCTGGAAATGGTTATGTTCAATTTGTTGCAGAACTTAAAAACTTATATGGAAAAATAGAAATTTCTGATAAAGCTGTCAGGGCGTCTGCAAATAATATTGGAGCCTTTGTTAACCTTTTATCAGATGAAATGGAAGGACTAGTAAAGGCAAGTTCTTTCAACTTGGGTAGAATGTTATATGGTGATGGAACAGGACTTTTAGCAACTGTATCATCTGTAAATAGTAATAAGGTTACTTGCGATAAAGTCAACAATTTAATAGAAGGTATGCTTATAGATGTTTATACTGGGGAAGCCAAAAGCAATACTGCACCACTTAAAATTACATATGTTGATAGAGTAAATAAAACATTTACTTATTCATCTTCTGCAAGCATTACTGTAAAGAGTGGAGATAAACTTTATGTTCAAGGGTCAAAAGATTTTGAAATTACTGGACTTGGCAGGATTTTTGATAGTTCAGCGACTTCAATTTATGGGGTTTCAAAAACTGATTATCCTTGGCTTAATCCATATGTTTCATCTTCTGAAACTGAAATTTCAGATATTCTAATTCAAAAAGCTGTTGATTTTCTTGATATGAACGTTGATTCTCAAATTAATTTTATTACTTGCTCAAGTCAAGTAAGACGTGCTTATCAAGAATATCTTGGTGCATACAGAAGAAATATTGATATTACAGAACTTGAAGGTGGGTATAAAACAATAACCCATAATGGTATCCCTGTTGTAGCAGATAGATTTGTCGATGACGACACTATGTATCTTTTGAATACGAACGACTTTACTATTCATGAACTTTGCGATTGGAAATGGCTTGAAGGTGAGGATGGAAGAATAATTAAACAAAATCAAGGTTATCCAACATATAGTGCAACATTAGTTAAATATGCTGAACTTATTTGTGATAAACCATGTGGACAAGCAAAGATTTCAGGTATTAAAGCAACAGTTTCAAATCCATTTGCATCACAAATAACAGTAAATACTACTGACGCATCTGGTTCTGATATTTAATAAATAGATAAATTTTGATAAATTAAAATTTGTAAAATTGATAAATAATTTGATAAATAATTGGTTTATTTTAGTAAAATTTGTAAAATAAACCTTTATTTTTTAAAATTTATGCAATTTTTGCGCAAAAGGAGATTATTTTGAAAAATTATATAAAAATTGAAAATGATTGTTTCTATATTACTGAAAGATTGAGGGAAATTGACGAGAGTTATTTTGTGCTTTACAATTTGGATAAAAAGTGTTATGAGATTCATTCAAATGAACAAAAAGATAGTTATTGTTTTTCAGTTCCTTTCAATGAATTAGATGAAAGAACAATTGATTTTGCTTTTAAAACTCGAAAAGAAAACGGCGATAAAATTATTGAAGAAATTGAACGAAATAATCTCCTAGTTTATCAAAAATCAATCAAAAATCAAGTTGAAATGATGAAGGAGGCATTATGCAAGTAAAAGATGTTATTAAACTAGCCTGCGAAATGACTGATAATAACGACCTAATAGATGCCATAGATAATAATAATTTAACCGATGATGAGCAAGTGACTATTGATTGTTTAGTTGGATGTTTTAACTTAATAAATAATGAAGTTGCAAGTGAATATATTCCATTGTTACATAAAGAAACTATGAAAACTCAAAATTTTAAAATTAATTTTGACGATTTTTCTAAAAAAATGCTTGAAATTATATCAATTAAAGACAAATTTGAAAGAAATGTTAAATATAAACAATTTGATAATTATTTAATGACAAACGCAAACGAAGTGGAAATTATTTACTCTTATTTGCCAGAAGACGTTGGGATAAATAATGAAATTAGTTCACTTTTACCCGAAAGAGTCTTTGCATATGGAATTACTCGTGAATATTTTTTCATGCAATCAATGTTTGATGACGCACAACTTTGGGATAGTCGGTTCAAAAATAGTTTAAGGGTTTTAACAAGAAAAAAGGGAGAAATAAAAATGCCAAAAAGGAGTTTTCTATAATGTTTTATGATAACATAATATCTACTCACAATACAACTGAAAAAGAATTTAATTTCAACCTTTTTGATGAAAATCCTAAAAGCAAAACAAGTGAAAATTATTTAGATATTGGGCAAAGTAAGATAAAATTTAACATCATAACAAGTGATAAAAGTATAAAAAGTGGTTATGGCTTTAAAGATATTGCTATGCCACAATCTGAAGAAGATATTGATTCGGAAGTTCCTATTTCAATTCGTGGGACAGAGGTTCGTGCAATATGGAAATTAAAATGGTATTATTCGGTTGAAGATTCAGACCGCTATTATCTTTTCTATTTTAACAATGAAAACTATATTTGTTATGACAATCTGTTTTCCATTCGCTATGCAACACTTATTGTGCCAACAGAATTTGAAACCGTGCCTTATGTGGTTAATTATAAGCATAATGGAAGTGAGGGGTTGCTTGTATCAGGCGAAGGCGGAGATAGTATGATTATTTCAGGAAATGGAGTTGAAACTGGAACAGGTTCGCCACAGATTATCTCATGTTGTTCACATTATGGAATGATGTTTGCAATAACAGCACAAGCAAGAGGGACTCTTATTTATAGCGAAGATATGGATATACTTGAATGGACTGACGAAAAGACGAAAGATTTAGATTTCAGCGACGAGCGAGGAGATTTAACGAAGATAATTTCATTTAACGACTATATTTATATATTTCGTGACCATGGAATAACCGAGGTTTCAGTTTATGGGTCAGATGATGATTTTTCAATAAGTCATCAATATTTGTCGTCAGGGTTTATTTATCCAAACACAATAGCGGAATGTGGGGAGTCGGTTTATTTTTTGGAGGACTTTTCTCTTAAGGAATTTAATGGAAGTTCGGTCAAAAACATTGAACTTGAATGTTTAAACATGCTCAAGGGGCGTGACAATCGAAAAAGTTATGCGACTTGTTTTAATGGAAAATATTTTTTAGCATGTAACATGAATTTTAATGATAATCAAGAAATCGGTTGCGAGGCGAACGAAAATGGGTTTATCAATAATGCTCTTGTGATATATGATTTAGAAAGTAAGCACGTGGAAATCGTGCGAGGAATTGATATAAATCAACTTCTTGCTCTAATCAATCCAAATAAATCAAAACTAGTTGCGTGCTTTAATAATGACTATATAGGAAAAATTGGTGAGTTAACAGAGGACGGAAAGATTTTTGGAACGCAAGAACAAGCATGTTGGACAAGCGGGAAAATAGATTTTGACAAAGCGGGCGAGAAGAAAAAGATAAAAGAGTTTACAATCAAGACGAAATATGATTGTCAAGTAGAGTTTAGTTTTGATGGAAAGAAAAAGATTTATAACGTCAAAGCAAGTGAAAAAGTGCAAAGGGTGCAAGTTAATTTAACTGGAGAAGAATTTCAAATCAGCATAAAATCTAACTCTCAAGTGGAAATAAGTGACTTTAATATTAAGGTGATTTTTAAGAAGTGAAATTAGTGTATAAAAATCGTATAAAGTTGATTCGGTTTGAACAGCAAAAAGTCGCAAAGAAAACAACACAAAAGATGTTGGAATTTACAAAAGTGAGGTAGATATGGATTTCTGGTCAGAACTTGTCAAAGTTATAGTCAGCAACGGAGTATTTGCAATGTTGTTTGTTGCTCTATTTATATATCAACTTAAAGATAGTGCGAAGCGAGAGGAGGAGTATAGAAACACAATAGACGGACTTGTCAAGCATCTTGAAATAATTGAAGAGGTGAGAGAAGAGGTGAGCGAACTCAAAGAAATTGTCACAGGGAGAAACGAAGATGAACAGGTTTAAAGATTATAGATTTTGGACTGCACTAGCAGGAGCGGTTGTCATATTGCTTAATGCTCTTGGAGAGTGCTTTGGGTTTTCTGTAGATAACGATTTAGTTTCAGGGTTAATCATGGCGGTAGCGGGAATCTTGGTCGTTTTTGGAGTTGTATCAAAACCAAAAGAAAATCAAAATGAAGAAGAAAACAAAAGTGATGAGATTGACGAAAACGCAGAAGATAAAAGTGACGAGATTGACGAAAGCAAAAGCCAAAAATATAATGAACAAATAAATCAAGAAGAACAAAATGCTTGTCAAGATGAAGAGAATATACAAGAGAAGGACACTCAAAACGAAGAACAAAATGTTCAAGATGAAAATAGATAAGCCTATAAATGATGCGGAAGAATATTTAATAATTTTTTATAATATTGTTTTGCTCATATAACACAAAAAATGTCGAGAATTTTCTCGGCATTTTTTTGTTCTTAATAGGTTTTCATTTTTTAAGTCGGCATTTATTATTTTAAAATCAGTTTTGTTTTCTTGTTTTTAATTAGGTTTTGTGATTATTTGATAGGAATTATGATTATTTAGTAATTGAATTTATAATGATTTATTAATATGTTAAATTTTTATATGCAATTAATAGATTTTTTTATTTTTTATTGTATCAATATGGGTCAGGAGTTGGAGGAGTGTCGGCATTTAAGATGAGGGCAATTCCAGTGTAGAACTTATAGTTTGTATCAGCATCTCCTGGCTGTTTCAAAACTTTGTAAGTGATTTCAAGATAATCACAACCATTAGGGTCAGTATCAAAGAGTGTATAATTTAATCGACCGCTTAAATAACTCTTTCCGTCAATCAATTCTTCGTTTTCAACAATTGAATACCAGTTTTTCGCCTCTGTTGAACCTGTCAATATGATAGGGCTTTGTGACCTAATGATTGAGCCATCATAGTTAGACCCCGCAACATCAGTGTTTAAAACTCCGCCCGCAACCGCAGTATTGAAAGCACCAACAGGAAGATATTGACCGTATTCGTTGTTTGGTAGCATTGAACCAATGTCCTCAAAGGAAACACCAGACGCATGCCCAGAAGGTGCGTTTCCTTCTTCCTCGCCCTGTCCGTCAGTCGTGATAAGGTAGTTTATATCATAAGGCCCGTCAAAAACACGAACTATGTCAGATGTCAAAGTTTTGTATGCTCTGTTTGCATGGTTATAATAGTTTAAGTCAACTTGTATGTCAATGTATTTGTCAGCATTGTAAACATTTTCTTCAGTTCCATCCTCGTCAGCATCATATTTGAGTGCAATGTAAATGCTTTGAATCCAGTTTGTAGTCTTTGGCATGATTGTCACTGATTGATATTCAAGTGGTGGAATGTAACCCGCTGGCAAATCTTCGCTATAAACAGGGAAGTTTGAATCGTCACTAATCATAAATGTGTTGCCAACATATTCGGTCAGTTCAGAAGCAAGGAATCTTTCGTCAATTGTTGTTCCGCCTTCTTCACCACCACCAATAGAAACGTTTTCACAAACTCCAGTAATCAATCTGTCAAGCACGTTTTCATAATCTCGTCCTAGTTCTGTGCTGTTTGTTGCATTTCCAAAGTTGTAAGAAACGTCGCCATTTTCGTCAATGATTTCTGTCACGCTGTCATATGTTCTAAGATAGTCACCATTTGATTGAGCGGCTGAACCGATGACATTGTCTAAAATCCAGTTTTTGATTTTGGTGATTTGTCTATCAACAAGTCCAACAAAAGCTCCAAGTTCATTAAAGGTTGCTTTGATGTCCTCAAGTGCAACGTCAACACTTGTCATATTGTTTTGGCTGTCGGCTTGATAACCAGCAACAGACACTTGATAATATGGGGCAGTGCCAGTTTGAGTGACGTTGATTGCATGAGGCTCTAAATCTAAAGCATAAGAATAAATCACATATTCAAGTGCCTTTGTAAATTCAGAATAAGCATCATAGTCGCTTGGTTGGTCACTTGATGAAACGAAGTAAGTGCGGTAGTTAGTAGAAATATCGTTATAATGAATGGTTAATTCATTATTTGTTCCTTCAAAATTAGGTTGGCCTGTTGGATTATTTTGATTATCTAGTTGTGGTGAATAGTAATTATAAATATGACTTTCTATTATAATAGGTTGTGGATCATGAGTTGCAGTAGAATAAGTTGGTATATATGCTTCAAGACCAGTTGCATTATAATCAAGAGACCAGTTCCATGCAGAATCAAAATTAGCACCGATAATATAATAACCTGCATTTTCATTTGTTCCATTGTTGTTTCTAGATGTGACATGAGCAATTGTGTCAACTTTATATCTTATTGAATCATATAGATATGGCAAATTATCAACATTCGCACCAGATACAAATTGTGGTGCATAATAAATCATTGCGTCCGTATTTATGTTGCTAACACCATATATATTATATAATGCATCCATTATTACATAAGCATATTGCCCATAATAATCATTTTCTTGTTCTTCAGTTCCGCCAGAGCCTGCATTAAAGTCATAGGAGTCAGGGCGGTATAAAACTTTAGTCCCATAAAGGTCAATTGAAATTCCGCCTTCATTATCTTCGACTGGGTTATAGTCCTCATCTTCATAATTTTCAGGTGGATTTCCCATACATCCGACAAATACTAGGCTGATACAGCATAGCATAATAACACATAATATTCTAAAAATTTTCTTCTTCATATCTTTATTTTAACCTATTCCCTTTAAAAAATCAATTAAAATGATTAAATTTATTATATAAATAATTTTATTATATAAATTTGACATAATTCGACAAAACTTTTACATAAAAATAAACAATTTCACTTTTGCATAATTTTGTAAAACGTTTTACAAAAATAAAGTTTCATTAAAATATTAGTAATTTTGTAAAATTTTGTAAAATTCTTTACAAAAATAAACATATTTTACAAATTGCTTACTTTTGAATAATTTTGTAAAACTTTTTACAAAAATCAAATAATATTAAATAAAAAAGCAGGAGGTTCCTGCTTTTTATTATAGTTCATTATATGCGTTTAAATCAATCTCATCAACTTCAATTTGATTTTCAGAGAAATTAACGGCATTTTGAGTTGTTATTGTTGCTTGACCATTTTTAATATAATCAATCATTGTGTTTAAATTTGAACTATAAGGAGTATTAAAGTTAAATTCTCTAATTCCATCATCATTTATGAAAATGACTGTAAATCTATTTGTTTCTCCATTGTTTCCTACTTGATAGCCACCATTTGTATATAACTTAATAGTTCCTTCTAAATCAGTGTTGAAATTATCGGTTATGAGATAATCAGCGACAGCATTGACGAGATTATTTTGCTCTGCTGTAAGAGAAGTTGGATTGTAAGCGCAAGTATATTCAGACCTAATATTATTATATCCAATCTGTGATGCCATTCTTTCAATAGCCGAAGGATTGTTGACCAAATCATCGGCAGATATTGAATAAGGAAAAGTAACATTAGTAACAAAATAATAGTCATTATTATTTCTGTTTGTTCCAACAAATGCAATTTTAATAGAGTCATAGTTGCCATTCTCATCTGGTTCACCTAAATCCCATCTAATATTTGACATTGTATAGTTACTAAATGCTGCTTGATTAATTGCTTCTAATACTGGCTCAAGGTTTTCAACGATTGTTGCTCCGTCCTCGGTTATGTCTATGTCGCCACCAGGGTTTTCTGAACCACCATGCTCGTAGTTATCTTCAACGTATTCTTTTTCTACAAACACATTTTCTGCATTGTCAAAATCTTCAACAAGTGTGCCAGTGTTTGTGGCAGTGAATGAATATTGAGAATAACCGTCATCATCAGCAATTGCAACATTGCAAGTTCCGTTTGAGCCAAAACTTGCCATAACTTGCATATCATCTGTTATTGTCACACCCATAGTGTTTAATTTTGTTGTCACTTCATCCATGCGTAGTTGTGTGTC
>CALWCW010000056.1 GCA_944376495.1 uncultured Clostridia bacterium
GATAAGATGAATTTGCAAGGCAAAGTGATTTAGACACCATTAAGTCGCCAAGTGATTCAATAATTGTAGGATTTTTTCCTTTTAAGATTAAGTCATAAGCAATTTCGCATCCTGTAAGACCGCCACCGATTACAACTACATTATCTCCAACTTGTTTTGTTCCTAAAAGATATTCAATTGCTTCAATGCTGTTTTCAACCCCTTTTAATAGAAGGTTCTTTGGAACAGCACCTGTTGCAATTATTATTTCGTCTGCTTTAATTTGTGACAAATCTTTGATTTCAGTGTTTAACTTAATGTCAATTTCAAGTTTTTCCATTTGACGTCTATACCACTCAATTAGCATCTTATCTTTTTCCTTAAATGATGGCATAGCCGCTGCAATATAGACCCCGCCTAATTTATCACTTTTTTCATAAATTGTAACCTTATGACCACGAAGCGTAGCAACTCTTGCCGCAGCCATACCGCCTATTCCACCACCAATAATAGCAACTATTTTTGCTTTCTTCGCTGGTATAATATCAAATTTATGATTTTGCATTGTCAAAGGATTTAATGCACATCTTGACATATGTTGTGTGTCACTCATTGCAGCGCCATTTGCAATTCCTTTATAATGTGACATAGGAAGGCAAGCGTTATGACAGCATATACAAGGTTTTATGTCCTCAAGTCTATCTTCCATCAATTTTGTAACCCATGAATGATCTGTTAAAAATTGTCTTGCAACTCCCATTGCATCAATTTCGCCCTTTTCAATTGCTTCAGCAGCAGTTGTAGGTTCCATTCTTCCAGCACAAACTACTGGCACGTCAAGAACTTTCTTTATTGCACTAACCTCTTTTAAATTGCAGTTTAATGGCATATATTCAGGTGGATGAGCCCAATACCAAGCATCATACGTTCCGTTATCAGCATCAAACATATCATATCCAGCATCTTGGAGATATTTGGCAGCCTTAATTCCCTCTTCTAAATCACGTCCTGCCTCATCATATTCTTCACCAGGAATTGCTCCTTGGCAAAATCCCTTTGTTTTGCTTACAACCGAATATCTCAAAGAAACAGGATAGTCTTGTCCACATTCATTTTTGATTGCCTTAACAATTTCAACAGGGAAGCGATAGCGATTTTCAAAACTTCCACCATATTCATCAGTTCTATGGTTTGTATATTCTGTCGTAAATTGGTCAATCAAATAACCTTCATGAACGGCATGGATTTCAACACCATCTACTCCAGCCTCTTTACACATTTTGGCTGTTTTTGCAAATGCAGTGATAATTTGTTGAATTTCTTTTTTAGTGATAACACGAGTCAAAACACCTTCAACCCATCTTGCAGGAAGTTTGCTTGGTGAAGCACAAAGATATTGAATATCAATAATTGGTTTTAATAAAGTATTTAAAGACCTATGCTTTAGCATTGGAACCATTGAATTTGGCACTGAAAAACTTCTACCAAAACCAGCGGTTAATTGAACAAATAACTTTGCCCCCGTTTTGTGTAACTCTTCCATGTAAGGTTTTAACTTTTTAAAAGATTTTTTACTTTTATAAAGCCATTGTCCACCTATTAAATTTTTCAAAGGTGCAATGCCTGGAATGATAAGTCCGACATTGTTTTTTGCAAGTTTCATAAAGAAATCTGCAGCATCTCTATCAAAATGATGTGGTTCCATCCATCCAAATAGAGAAGTTCCACCCATTGGACAAAGCACAATCCTATTTTTTATTTCAACATTTCCTATTTTCCAACTTGTAAATAGCGGTTTAAATTTTTCGTCCATATTTATCTCCTTTTAAAGATTATAACTAAAAAATATTTCAATTGTCAAAAAAATAAATAAAAAATATAAAATAATTAAAGAAAATTGGGCGTTTTTATTTAATTTATAAGATTTTTAAAATTTTCGGGCTTTATAATTTATAACTTAAACATAATATTCTTTATTCTGCTTTTGTTAAATCTTTTTTTACACAAAAAGCATCTTTTATATCGCTTTATAAATTTTTGATTTTTCTTATTAAACATTATGATAATTAAATTATTAAAAAATGTCGATTTTCTTTTACAAATAATAATTTAGAATGCTATAATAAAATTAATGGACGAGGTATTATTATGATAGAATATGAAGAATTAGAAATTTTAGGGCTAAAACGACAACTCCCAATTTTGCCGTCTCCTTCTGGGATTAAAATCGCAGGATTTAATCCTGTTGGAGATATGGAACTTTTACAGAAGTCGGCAAAATATTTATTTAACCTTTTGCAAAATGAAAATATCAAATATGACATTATTTTAACAACTGAATTGAAAGGATTGCCTATTGCCCAAGAAATTGCATCTATTTCACAAAAAAATTATGTTTGTTTAAGAAAAGAGGCAAAATGTTATATGCTCAATCCTATAAAAACTGAAAGCGAAAGTATAACATCTGGCAAAAGCACCTACTATATTTCACAACCAGAACTTTTAACACTAAAAAACAAACAAGTCTTATTTGTTGATGATGTTTTTTCGACAGGTGGAACATTAATAAATATGTTAAAATTTGCTAAAGAACAAGATCTTGAAATTATTGCTTGTGCCACAATTTTACGTGAAGTGAAAAAACAAGATATTATGAAAAATAAAAATGTATTTACATTCAATGGCATTAACATTTATTATTGTGATTACCTTCCTTTACCTTGATTTTGAATTTAAAACTCATTTATAAGATATATTTTATGTTGGAGAATAGTTAATAATATGGGAACTTTTATTTATCACGGTATTCCAAGTATAATTGGTGCATTATTTTGTATTATTTTTCTTGCTATATGCATTCCTAAATATAAAAATAAGGATTTTTCACAAAAAAGAAAACCTTTAATATTTTTATATATTTTATTGATTGTTATGGAATTTCTCAAAATATTTGCAAATATTGCTTACACTAAATCTTACACACCTTCAAGATACCCTATAATTTTCTGCTCATTTGTAATGTTTTCTTATCCTATTATATGTCACGTTAAAAAAGATACTATGGCTTGGAGGATTGCGACAGCATTATCTATTATCCCTTGTGTTGTAATTGGAGGATTATATTTATTTATTTTCCCTTATCATAGCATGGATATAAGCCCTTTTTATTATGTAATGAATATTCATAGCAGATTTTATCATTTTTGTATGCTTGCTGGTGCTTTATATATGATATTTACAAAGTTTTATGACTTTAGATTTAAAGATAGTTTTGCGGTTGGCTTAACAGCTGGAGCATATTTTATCTTTTGCATAATTTTAAGCCTTTTTATTGGAGGCGACTTATCATATTTTGGCCCAAACAGTGAGCCAATGTCCCTTATCTATGATACCTTCGGCTATGCTGTTGGAAATGTCCTTCTAGTAATTTTATGTATGGCATTAAGTTATTCGGTTTACGGAATTATTTATGTCATTAATAAAAAAATAAAAAAACGAAAGCAAAAATTAAAGAATATATAAAAGATTATAATTATACTTTTATAAATACCAATTTTTTAAGAAAAATGTAGAAATTTATGTTTTTTTAGCAAAAATATCAAAATTTTACAAATAATATTGTTATGAAACACAAAAATCTACTATTTTTCTTATGTGTTTTTGTTTTTTTAATAAGTGGATGTTTTACTACTTATAGATTTTATAATTTTTCAAATTCTTTTTATGCACAAGAAAATGAAAATGAGTTCGTTGACATTCCTATATTAATGTATCATTCAGTTTTAAAATCAAAAAAAGGCAATTACTCGGTATCACCCACTATGCTTGAAAATGATATTCAATATTTAAAATCTCACGGATATGAAGCAATTTTTATTCAAGATATAATTAATTATTGTCAAGGTATAACTCTCCTCCCTCAAAAGCCCGTTGTTTTGACATTTGATGACGGACACTACAATAATTATTTCTATGCCTATCCTATTCTAAAAGAATATAACTTTAAAGCAAATCTCAATGTAATCGGTTGTTTTACTGATTATAGCACGACAA
This sequence comes from uncultured Clostridia bacterium, assembly GCA_944376495.1. Classification (GTDB taxonomy): domain Bacteria; phylum Bacillota; class Clostridia; order Christensenellales; family UBA1242; genus Caccovivens. Next base: position 4,033 of record CALWCW010000056.1, read on the forward strand.
GTGGTGATATAGACAATCCAAATTATTCATATGTAACTTGGAGCGAAATTAAAACTTTGCACGATTCTGGACTTTTTGAAATTGGAAATCACACATATAATATGCACAAATATAAGCCTCGTTTTGGAATAAAAAAGATTTATAATGAAAGTGATGAAGATTATGAAAAGGCTTTATCTGATGATGTTTTGAAACTTGAAAATAAACTACAGCAAGAATGTGGATTTACTTCTAATGTGTTTGCCTATCCATTCGGAGAATATAGCAAAGAAAGTGAAAAAATTTTAAGAAATATTGGATTTAAAGCATTCCTTACTTGTAATGAAGGAATAAATAAAGTTTATAAAGGTAATACAGCGGTTTTATCACACCTTAAAAGAATAAATAGAACAGGACTTTTATCAACTGAAGATTTTTTCAATAAATTTAAAATAAATTAAATGAATTTAAATTTTTACAAAGTAAAAAACAAAATAAAATTATTCTTCTTTAATTTTTTACTTTTTCTTAAATTTTCTTGTTTTTTATTAATTTTTACTAATTTTATATGATTTTTTATTAATTTTAAGATTTTTCAAAATAAAAAATAGATTTTATGAAATCTATTTTTTTCAGTATTAAATTCATTTTGAATTTTTTACTCTTCCAATATCTACATTATCTTGTTTTCGGTCTTGCAAACTGCTGATAGGATGAGTTTTGTCCTGAAATCTATAATCTTCACCGAAATTTTTTATATGTTCAACTATTACTTGATGGCTTGCCACTTTTTGCGGATTTTTATTGACTTTGTTTTGATATTTGAAGAAATCAGCATTGTCAGGTAATTTATTTATGTCAATATACCCTTCTCTATTTCCAGTATTGGTAACTGTATTTTTAATTATTTTTCTAATATATTCTTTATTAGACTTGAATGAAATTAATTCTGGAAAGTCACCATTTGGTATAACTTCTTGCCACTGTTTCTTTTCATATTTATATAAATTTATTGCGGAAGCATGAAGATGTGCTATTTCCTGTTCAAGCAATATTTCCCAAATATGTTTAACATTTTCATCACTTTCATCACAAAACATTGAATAATAAAGATAACATTCAATATATTCATGCATTAAGCACATCTCAAACCAACTTGCACAAGGATCAATCAAACTACCATATTGAGTAACATGGTCCTCTTCAACCATTGCAATTTCTGTGTAAATTTCTCTCCCCTTTTGATTTTTATAAAATCCGCCTAAATTCATGTAATAATTCATTGTTTGTTGTTCTGCTGCTGTAATAATATTTACCGCACATTTATCAAAAGCAGTTGCATTTTTATTATTTATATGAGTTTTTACGGTGTCATACGGATGTCTATGATGAGCTATTGTTGGTCTTGCAGGCATGATTTCTGTATAATCTCCAACATAATCCTCTGCTTTTGCCCTCATATCACTTTCAAGCAAATTTGCATAGCGATAGAGATGGTCAAAATCTTCAAGTAATGCAAAATCTAATGCTTTCTTTACATTATTATCACTAACATGCTGTGCTAAAAACGCAGTTAAATCAACCGCAAGTTGCTCATAACCTATTGTAGTTTCTAACAAATTTTCATCAAGTGGTTTTAAAGAAGAAATTAATTTTTGTTGCTGTTGTTCATTTCTACGAATAAGTGCTATTGTTCGTTTTAAATCATTATCATCACTATGTCTATGGAATTGATGACCAAACCATACACTTTCATATTCTGTCCCATTCATTAAAATACAACGTACTCTTGTGTAAGGACTACATTCCAATTTATTATATGGTTTTACATTTAATTTTCGCCAGTCCATAATACAACTTTCTAAACTTTTTGCTTTTTGCTCAAATGGATTAAATTTCATAATTTTTTGCTCCTTAACAAGAGTATGTCCAATAAATTTTAAAAATAATCAAAAAAATTAATATTTTTTTTTAGAAGATTGAAAATTAAATTATAATATGCTAATATAAATTTCAAGTGGAACATTTGATAATTGCAATAGTTTAACATCTGTTTCGATTGAAAGTTCAGCTGTGTATAATTCTTTAACTGATTTAAGTGCTTGTGGAAACTTAATTTCAAAGGCAACAACAATTAAAGTTTTGAAAACTATTGTTGAAGATACTGCAAACACTAATGAATTTTTAAATACTACTGGCGGATACACAAGAGCAGAAGAAAACAATTATTATATTTTTTCAAAATAGATATTAGACTTTGTCGTAAAAGCATTATTAAAAAATCATCACTTATGCTTTTAGTTCAGTGATGATTTTTTTAATAATTTCATTGAAAGTTTAAATGCGAATGATAAACAATAACTTGCAGGCTATCATTTAGTTAAGAAGATATGCAATAATTTTAAAATAATAGAATCACAAGTAAAAATATTGAAAAATATAACTAAATTTATACTTTTTTTCATATCCCCCTAAACTTGTAAAGTTATAATTAATACTTTTTCCCATTTTGCCATTTTCTTTTTTTTCTTCATGCCTATTTACTCTGTTCCTATAAAAGTATATCAAAAATAAAAAACTATGTCAAACATTAAAACTTGTCTAAATTTTGATAATTTTTTTATTTTTATCTTTTTGAAAATGAGAGTAATACCATTTGACCCCATTTATCCAGAAATGCGCAGAAAAAGATAGAAGATTTTAGTCTTTTCAAAATTTATGGGTAAAAACAAAATTATCAATCAAATTTCAACTTTTTACTATAAAAAATGGTCCTAAATGGTTCTACTAAAAAGAGTTGTATCCTACCATTTTTGGAATTTTAACAAAAATAAACAATCGCTAAATCCCTTTATTTATAAGCAACACTTGCGTAAACTAAAGGTTTTAGCGATTTTTTTAAAATTTGGAGCGTATGATGGGACTCGAACCCATGACCTCAGCCTTACCAAGTTTTGAATTTTACCAAAACGAGACTCGAACTCAATGCACAGGAAACCCTTATATTTCCTGTGTTTTTTGTTGCTCCAAAATCCCACAATTGTTGTCAATTTGCAAAAATTTGACAACAGTTGACAACAAAAGCCCCATTTTAACCCATCAAAACACCCAATTTTTCCACCTAAAATCATCTAAACTCGCCTAAAACCGAACATCAAGTGTTGTCAGAAAGAAATTTTGTAAAGTTGCTAATAACTTGACAATTTTAAAGCAAAGTGTTATATACTATACATATCAAATAATCTAACAACTTTCCTAGAAAGTGGATTAATTAATCTTCATTGAAGCTATTAAGAGGATTACCCTTTGAGGTTATAGCAATAGTCAGTCGCACTATGATTAATCAATGCATTATTTGATAAATATAATCAAAGGAGATATATTATTTCTTTGAAAATAATATAATGGCGAGTTTTATGGAATTAAACAGAGAAACAGCTATGCGACTTTGGAGTAAGACTTTTGGAAAGGAAACATCGGTGTTTGATTTTTCTGGAAGAAAGATTGTAAAAGGTGCTTACAATGACCGCAATAGCGAGTTTGCATGGAATGTGGACCATATTTATCCACAAAGTAAAGGTGGAGCAACAAACGACTCCAACTTAATTGTTTGTCATATTTTAACCAATGATGAGAAAGCAGATAAATTCCCTTGTTTTACGGCAAACAAGCAAAAATTTGAAATAATAAAGGTTCAAAATCATTACGAGATAAAAAATTTATCCAATGTCAAAGATGTAAAGCAAAGCGAAGAAACAAATTTTCTGGATTCTGCAAGTGGCATAAGATTATTTAAAAATCTTAAAGGAATTCAAAATAAATCAAGGTTTGTGGGTTCGGTATTTATCAAACTAGAAAATGTTGAAAATACTGCATTAATAGACTTTATTGAAAAACTATTTGATGAAGAAAACATATCATTCAATGTAAAAGGAAATTATTATAACACAACTACCACAATATTATTGAAAAATTATGATATGCCCTTAAGAGAAGATACAAGTGAAATGCTAAATAAATGTGTAGTACTGAATACATATTTGGGTGGTTATTTTAAAGAAAAAGATATTACATCAAACTACGAAATTATATTTAGGGTTGATAATTTTAAAGAAAAAGAAGAAATGTATATAAATGACCAAGAAATAACTAATGAAATAGAAAATGCTGGTGGAAATAATTTCTCTAATTCTTTATGGATTAACGAACTTGTAATAATCAATTCGGAAGCAAAAGAAAAAATAGAGTGTACCAATAAAGAATATTATGAATATAATTATGTTTATACAAATTTAAGCGAAAATTTAAAAAAGGAGGCAAGTAAAAGATAATTTTATTATCTCCTTGATTATTAAAATGACAGGTGCGACTACTGTCATTTTTTATTTATACATCAAGTATTAAAGTTAAATTTAAATTGATTTATGAATTGTTAAAAAACAAACTCAAAAAGTTTTTCTGCTCGAACCTTAAAAACCTTGTGAAATCCTAAAGTTTTTCGGTCGATTTTCTCTTAAAATTCTCTTTTTCTCCTATTTTTGATATTATTTTAGGAGAAAACTGATTTAGTAAATCACCTTTGCACTATTTGTTTTAGGGAACAAATTAAGGTTGAAATATATTAAAAGTTCCCTAAAACAAAAAACAATGAATTAAATCATTGTCTTTTAATATACATCTTCAGTTCCGTTGAAATAATCTCTTGCAAAAAATTCTTCAAGAGTCATGTTTGCTCCTGAACATATTTTCTTAATTGTTATAACTTTTGGACATTTACTTTTTCCAGACATGAAATCAAAAATAGTTGATGGTGTTAAATTTGAATTTAAACACAAAGCAGTCAATGTTGTTTTATTTGCTTCAACTATTTCATTAATTCTTTTTCTTATAGCTTCATCAATATTCATAATTACTATACTCCGTAACGATGTTTCGTAATTATTTTACTTTTATCCGCAGCATTAGTCTTACGGAGTTTCGTAATAATGATTGCCATATTAGATATGTTTTATTATAATATTTACGGAGTATCGTAAATATGAAAAATAAAATTTGTTCTTTCTTTGGTCATCGAAAAATAGAGATTACTGAAGAACTTAAGCAAAAAGTAAAAGAAGTTATCGAAGATTTAATTGTTAACCACAGTGTGTTAACATTCTTGTTTGGTAGTCGAAGTGATTTTGACTACCTTTGTCATTTAGTCGTAACTGAACTTAAAGAAAAATATCTAAACATTATAAGAAAATGCTACACTTGCAGAAGCGAAACATGCACACTAGAAAGTGAACGAGTTTATTGGGAAGAAATTTATAGTCATTTCAGAAAAGAAAAAGTTACTTTGCTTGGAGTGGAAGAAGAAGTCGAACATAAAACAAAATACACATCTGGCAAAGCAAGTTATGTAGAACGAAACCAAGCGATGATTAACGATAGCGATTATTGTGTCTTTTACTATGATGAAAATTATCAACCCGAAATGAGAAAATACTCCAAACGAAGCATTAGCTACTACCAACCCAAATCCGGCACAGCTCTTGCTTATACCTACGCAAAACAAAAGAAAAAGATATTAATTAACGTCATATAAATCATGTGTTTTAACCAAATTAACTCAAATTACTACAATCTTTGGGTAAATCGTGTAAGTTTGGTTAAAAAATAAAAATTTTATTTGCTTTTTGTACAAATTTCAAAAAATATGTGCTATAATCACTATATGAATGAATTACTTAAAGAAAGATACGAAAAGGCAAAACTATTAGAATCGTCCAATATGAACGATGCTCTTTGCGAGTATACAAAAATAATGGATGAAGCAACTTTAAGTGATGCTTTTATTCTAAGCAATATAGGCAATACATTAAGAAAGCATGGTAAAGCACATGAATTCGTGAATAAGATTAATCAATACAATTATGAAGATGTGAAATGTAGGGATTATATAAATAAAGCATATTTATATGCGTTATATAATGATAAAATCCAGAATTATGAATATTCTGAAGATAGCTTTAAAGAGTTTATAGAAACTGCTGAGTTTATTGTTGAAAATTCAAACCAATTACCGGCAGAATATTTCAATTATAATCCTTATGTTTTAACTATATATAAAGTTATACATATTTTAAGAACTAGAGCAGCAACAAATTATTATCAAGAATTGAAATGGATTAACAAATTAAATCCAGACTTATTGCCAGATGTACCTAAACAAATACAAGCTTCGAATGGTAAAGAATATGAAATGGCATCTTTTAAAGAGTTTTATTATCAAGTAAAGACCAAGTGTTTAGAAAAAACGGAAAAATTTGCTGAATGTATAAAATATTGTGAAGAAGCTCTTAACATATTTGAAAAATTTCATTATAGAAATGATTTGTGGTTTACAGCAAGGAAATTATATTGTGAGTGCCTAGAAAGTGGCAATGAAGAAGATGTTGAAAAATATAAAGCGATAGCAGAAAAACATAAATTTTGGTATATGTACCATAAACTTTCAGAAATTTATTTTTCAAATGGCGAATTAGAATCTGCTTTGCACTATTCTTGCAAAGCGTTATTGTCTGATGAATTTGATGCGGAAAAGATGATAAATTTATTATATGACATTGCCGTAATGTTTGAAAATCAAAAAAATATTGAAAAAGCCAAACATTTTTATGGGGCTGCTTTATATTATAGAAATTTATTTGGATGGTATATTCCCGAAGAGCTTAGATTTGCAGAAAAAGAATATGCATTAAATAGAGAAGAAATCCCAAATGTAAACAAATTAAGACAATATGTTTTAGATGTATTAAAGCAGAAAGAAATTTTGAATTTTGGAATTGTTAGTAAAATAATTCAAGATAAAAAATGTGGTTTTATTAGATATAATGATAGATGTTCAATGTATTTTAACTTTAAGAGAATTAAAATTAAACTTAAAGAAAAGGACAAAGTATATTTTAGCATTCTAGAAGAGAATGATAAACAGCTTGCAGACTGTATTTATAAAATAGGAGAAAAATAATGTCAAAGATTTTAATTAATAAAGAAAGTGTTAATCTTTTATTAGAAAAGTTTTTTAACACAAATGCAAATGTTATAAAAAAAGAAATTAAAACTTCCTCACAAAAGACAATATGCAAGTTTTATCTTAATCGCAAGGATTGTCAAGTTGATATACATTACTGTAACGATGGGATAAATGCAATTGCTGTGGGCAAAAATAAAGAACTTTCAACGATTTTGTTACACTTCTTGGAAGAACAAGGTATTAAAGATGATCAAATTGCCAAACAAATAGTTATAAATGATATATCTATATGGAAAGATATTTTGGAATATATCAAAATCGACTTTGATGGAAGAATAGAATGTCAAGAATATGATAATAGGATTGTTTTTAAAGGGTTTAATAATGATAAATTAACAATGACAAGAAATTCTAAAAATATAGTATTACAAGGTAAGCCTTATTATGTATTTAATGTTATTCTTACTTTTATTGCAGAATTAGATATGATTTCATTTGACACTTATGTTTCTTTGTGTCAGCAATACAATGAAAATGCTTATTCGGCGAATATAATAAGAGAAAGCATAAAAGAAATACTTAAGAATTCCTATTCATATATGGAAGAAGCACAGTTAAAGTCAATTTCTGGAGCATATAGTTTTATAAATAAAAATATTGTTTCAGAAGATTATTCTGCTCCCCTTACAGGAGTATTCAAAGCATTGGAAGGGTATATTAAAAAATTATTAACACAACAGTTCGGTTTTAAGTTAAAGAAACAAAACGCAACATTATCGCCTTTTAGATTAGATAAGAAAACAAAAAAGACGGAAATAGACTTAAGAACAGATATTTCTAGTAATGATAAAAAAGCACTATATTTATTGTATAATGCTTATTGTGATAAACGAAATGTTTATACACACAGCACTGTGGACCCATCTCAAATGAAAATTATAGAGAATTATAAAGAAGCTGAAGAGTTAAGAACGGAAGTTTTGGAGACAATAGAAAAGAGTTATAAAATTATATTTAAGGTATAGAAATGAAAGATTTTAGGATATTTAAATTAAATGAATATGAGAGTTATGTGTTATTAGTATCAAATGAAGATATATATTTTTTGTATGATAAGTTAAAAAAAGAATTAAATAATCAAAAAATCATAATTGATTTATTTTATAGAAATGGATTTTCGTTTAACAGATTTATCGAAATAGATTTCAATAAACCACAAAATCAAAAATCAAGAATTATTAATCCAAGATTTGTATCAGAAAGTATAAAAAACAATACAAAGGAATATTTTAAAAACAATGAAAATCTCTTAAGGAAATCTTCTCTATCAAATGGAATCAAAGAGTTTGTTTTGGCAAATTGATAAGATTAAAAACTAGCAAATTATATTTTGCTAGTTTTTTTCTAATAAACTTATACAATTATAAAAACAATGTGTTATAATAAATGCATGGGAGAAAGATATATGAATCTAGAGAAAATTAATAAAACTATTGAATTGTATAAAGTTTATTTATCAAAGCAAAATCAATCTAAAAATGACTTTATTGATAGAAAAGAAAGAATTGCTTATTATCAAAAGTTTAACAAAGAATGTCTTTTAAAATTAAGTGAAGAAGACTTTATTGAGTTTATTGGGAAATTATGGGCGTCAGCTATGTATGGAAGTAAGAAATATTTAGTTGAGCAAATGATCGCTAGCAATAAGGGATTTAACAATTTAAAATCTATGCTCGCCGAGTTTATATACGGAAAACAAGATTTGTCGATAAGGTGGGATAAATTTTTAAAAGAAGCAAAATTTTTTGGACCATCATATATGAGCGAAATATTGGGATATGTGTATCCTAATGAATGTGCTCTTGCAAATAATCAAGTTATTAAAGCGCTTGATTATCTTGAAATGCCAAAAGTTCCACACTATAATTATCAATTTACCGGCAAAAAATATTTAGAAATTTGTGATGTTGTTAAACAATTATCAATAAAATTAAAAAATGCAGGAGTAGAATGTG
>CALWCW010000057.1 GCA_944376495.1 uncultured Clostridia bacterium
GTGACTGCAATTTTAACATCTCCTACATCTTTTGTATTTGCTAATGATGATGGAAGTTATAGGACTTATTCGGGAACTAGAAAGATATTTGATAGGTTTAAACGAAGAAATGGACTGGACAAATTCAATATTCACTTTCACGGATTAAGACACACTTTTTCAAATATGCTTTTTGAAATGAACGAAAATCCAAAAGTTATTCAACAGTTATTAGGTCATAGGGATGTGAAAACAACAATTACAGTTTATAACTCAGTTAATAGTGATTATGTAAGAGAAGCAACTGATAGACTTAACACAAAAATCCAAGAAAAGCAAAAAGAACAAGTGGAAGAATTTTCAAAAGATGAAATGACTGATGAAGAAATAGAACAAAGAATTAGTGAACTTGAAAAATTGAAAGAGAAAAGGAAGAAAAAAGAAAAAGATTTTGAGATGTAGAAATTTAATTGTTTTTATGCTATAATGTGTGTATGGATTTGAATATAAGAAAATATAGAAAGAAAGATGAAATAATTATTAATTGTTTTGATACATGGTCAGATTCCATGAAAAAATTGATAAGTGATAAATATGAAATAATTAAAAAATTTAGAAAACGAAATGAAGAAATTGATGATTTAAAAAGAAGGTATAAACAGGAAAATAAAATTTATGATATTTTTGATACAAGAAATGAATATAATAATGCTTTTAATGAATTGAAAGAAAAATTTAAAAATATTTTACTATCTGAAAATAAATTGTTTATTTGCTTTCATTCATCTAGATATACTGAAAAGGAAAAGGATCGAATAAAGGAAGATGGGTTAAAAATATCATCAAAAGTTAATCTTTATAATAGAATAGATAACTTACTAAAAGATGGTTATATAAATGAAAATGAATGCACTTTTTTAAAAAAGCATAACTTATTATTAAAACCAAATAATAGGGAAAATCAATTGTGGGTCACCACAGGAAACGTTGATATATCTACTGAAAGTACTGGTTTATATTATGTTTATAATAATTATGGAGGAGAAATAATATATTGCTGTAAAGATAATGAGTCTTTGGTAAAAAAATTAAATATATTAAGTAAACCTTATTTGGTAGTTCTAAAACTTCGACCAAAACAAATAGAACATAATTTAAATTTTTTAATAGAGAATATATTTAATAGAATAAATTTTGATAATAGCGAAAAAGTTGAATATGAATTTTATACAAATGATGAACCTATTTTTATAGAAGATATTATTGAAGTAGATGAAAATTCGAGAATAATTATTTGACATCAATTTGGGGTAGTTTTAGGTATTTTAGAGAGATATGACCGAAAATTCAAAATTGAGTTTTCGGTCTTTTTATTTTTATAAAAATTTTGATATTTATAAAAATAATTCATTTAAGGTGAATATTGATCATTTTGGTAAATTTACAAATATATAAGAAAACAATAACTATATTTTATACAAAAATAAAAAATTTATGTTATACTAATCTTAGTGAGGTTATTATGAAAATTTATAACAAACTTGTTAGAGATAAAATTCCAGAGATTATTGCTAGTGATAATGGTAAAACTTGTGTCACAAGAATTATGGAAGATGATGAGTATTTAAAAACTCTTAATACAAAAATGCAAGAAGAACTTAAAGAATATTTAGAAAGTGGAGAAGTGGAAGAACTTGCAGATTTAGAAGAAGTATTAAGAGCAATTCTTGATGTTAAAGGTGTTTCTTATGAAGAATTTGAAAAAATAAGGAATGCAAAGGTTGACAAAAGAGGTGCTTTCAAAAAGAAAATTTTCCTTGAAAGTGTAAGTGAGAAGAATGATAAATAAAAATGCCATTTGTGATTTAGGTCTTACATTTTTAGATGAGTATTCATTTGATGATACCCATTCTTCTTTTGTGTTTAAAAAAGATAATACTTGTGTAATAGTAGATAACGATATTTGTGAGAATGATAAAGAAGTTGTTTTTGATTATTCCAAGTATTGTGAAATGCAAAACAAATATATGGCTGAATATGATAAGCTTTATAGATTTAATTTTGTAGATAATGATACATATACAAAAATTAACGAATGGTTAAATAAAACACCAGCAGATATAAAAATAAAAGATGCTGGTGGCTCTTTTGATAATGCACACACGGATAATACACCACTTGAAAAAACTTTTGAAGATTTATTTGTGGAAACCTATGGTGATAATGCAACAGAATATTTAAAAAAAGAATATTCTGTATCTTTGGATAATGGCAGAAATGCTTTTGTTGATTATGTCGTTGAAACTAAAAACGGAAATTATGCTATTGAAGAGAATGGCGTTCACTATCATCACCCATGTTTAATAGGCAATAAAGTATATGAAAGGCAGTTAGAAAAACAAAACACATTAGTTTTATATGGTTTTAAGGTGTTCCGTTTTTCAAGTCAAAACTTGTCTTTTAAAGAGCAAACTATAGATAATATAAAATTTTATTTGGGTGACAAAGAAAATTTTATAAATTCTGTTGTTGTAAAAGAACAAAGAAAGTTTAAACTCTATGAACATCAAGAGAAAATTCTTGAAGATATAAATAAGTCAAGAAAAGAAGGTGTTAACACATCACTTATTGTTATTCCAACAGGAACAGGGAAATCTCAAATAGTAATAGAAGATTTAAAGCAATTAGTAGAAGATAACAAAATTAAAAAAGTTTTGATAATGGTGCCATCAATTCCAATTAAAGAAGATTGGGAAAAGAGAGTCAAAATTTTTAATGGTAAACTAGATATTGAAATTAAATATTATAATACTGTTTTTCTTGAAAAGAATTCTCTTCCAAAAGATTATTATGACTATATTGTTTTTGATGAAGCACATCATGCTCAAGCAGCAAATTGCAAAAAGACCTTGCAATATTTCACACCAAAATATTTGATTGGTTTAACTGCAACACCAGAGAGATTAGACAAACGTAAACTCGATGAAATATTTGGGCAATATGAAACTAAACTGACATTAAAAGAAGCAATTGAAAAAGGTGTAATTTCAAATATTCGTTGTTATAGATTGATTAGTAATATTGATTTAAGTGAAGTTAGATATAATGGAAAAGACTATAACTATGCAGACCTTGAAAAAACTCTTGTTATAGATTCTAGAAATGAATTAATTGTAAAAACAATAATAAAGTATTTTGCACCTAAAAAAGATTTTTACAAACAAGGAATAGTATTTTGTGTTAATATTCAGCATTGCAAAAAACTAGAAAAAATGCTAAATGATGCTGGAATAAAAGCGAGGGCTGTTTATGGCTCAAACAAAGAAAATGATGTGATTTTTGAAAAATATAAAAAGAAAGAAATACAATTTCTTTTAAGTTGTCAAGTTATAAGTGAAGGTTGGGATTGTCCACAAACTGAAGTTGTTGTCATGGCACGTCCTACTCTTTCAAAAGTTTTATATTTGCAACAAATTGGTCGTGGGGTTAGAAATTATCCGGGGAAAGAATGTTTGTATGTTATTGATGTTGTTGATAACTATTCTGGAAAACTTACACCTTGGAGTTTTAATTCATTATTTAAAATTGCTAATTATAGCGATTTTGCCGGTGTTATAAATAATAATTTTGATTACTTAAACATCTTGGGACTTTCTGAAACTGAAATATCTATGCAAGAAATAGATGTTTTCACTTTTGAAGAGAAATATAAGGATTATAAATCTCTTGAACAAGCGGCACGAGAATTATTTGTAGGAACGAATACTTTGAGCAAATGGGTTAAAACAAATCCTAATTTTTCTAGTTTATCGTTGCCAATTGGTAGCAAACTGATGCCATATTTTTCTAATGAAGATATTGCAAAAATTAAACAAGCAAAACAATTAAAAGACCATAATGAAATGACAATTTTGCAAGACTTTATTGATTTTATAGATGAAAATACTTTGACCTATTCTTTTAAATTAATTTTTATGTTAAGTATGTTTGAACTTGCAGATAAAGAAGGTGAAGTTAATATTGATAATCTTATTGATAAATATTCAAAGTTTTACATTGATAGAATAGATAGAAATTTGCCTGTTGACCGTAAGGGCTGTGTGTTTAATTATGAATACTTAAACGATAGAACAAAAATGAAGAAAAGCATTTTAGATAATCCTTTTGAAAAGTTTGAAAGAAAAAGATTTGTGTATTTTAGTAAAGATTTAAACATTTTATCTTTTAATCCAATATTATGGTCAAAACTCACTGAAGAAATAAAGCAAAATATTGTAAATAAAGAAAAACAATTTTTAAAAGAATACTATAAGAATTTAGGAGGATTATAATGCAATTTAAGGATTATTGGGATAAAACTCACGAAACATATTCTATGGGCAAAATAACCTATGATAATTGGTTAGATGATTATAAAGAAGTTTTAGATAATTGTAAAACAGAAGTTTTAGACCTTGGGTGTGGTGTTGGAAATGACACTTTGTATTTAACTGAACGCGGATTTAAAGTGATTGCTTGTGACTATTCAGAAGTTGCTTTAAACCATTTGAAAGAAGAACTTAAAAATGTTAAAACAATGCAACTTGATATTTCAAAACCATTGCCATTTGAAGATAATTCTTTTGATTTAATTATCGCAGATTTAAGTTTACATTATTTTGATGAAAAAACAACGATAAAAATAATGAAAGAAATCAGACGAATTTTAAAACCTAACGGACATTTACTTGCCAGAGTTAATTCAATTGCTGATAAAAATTTTGGTGCTGGCAATGGTCAAAAAATAGAAGAAAATTATTATTTTGTTGAAGGTTATAACAAAAGGTTTTTTAGCCCAAAAGATGCAAAAAAATTCTTTTCATATATTGGCAAAACAAAGATAAAAGAAGCCGATATGTTAAGATATAGAGAACCTAAAAAAGTAATTGAAATTGATGTGGAAAAAGGAATGTAAAAAATTTTAAATATAAAATATATGACACAACCTAATAACTTTACTATATAAAGTCATTAAGATTAATAAACTTTTTGCCACTAATTGTTTTGTTTATTTTATGATTTATAATTTATTGTATTAATAAAATTTTTTGACAGCAATTGACAGCAAATATGTTAGTTTTAAGCAAGTTTAGAACAATTTAGACCGATAGTTGTAAATTGAACTATCGGTCTAAATTTTTTGTCCCTATTTTGACAGCAATTAGTCCTAAAATTGACAGCAAATGTTTTTTGAATAAAAAATTATTGAAAATTTAAAAAATAAAAACCCTTATAAGTGCCTATTTTAAAGGGTTTTAAGGGTTCTGTTTCTGGAGCTGATGGCGGGAATCGGACCCGCGACCGCCGCCTTACCAATTTAAAAATATTTTAACCAAAACTTGTGCTCTATGCTGATAAACTCCTTATAAATACTAGCGTTTTTGCTAATATTTTTTATAATAGGTACAAAAAAATTTAAAACTTGTGCACCTACATACACCTACGCCT
>CALWCW010000058.1 GCA_944376495.1 uncultured Clostridia bacterium
ATGCTATTTTTATTTTTTTGCTTTTTGTATCTTCTTTTTTAGATTTGATAAACTCTTTAATTTCATAAGTTTTACCAATCCCCCAATGTTCAATTATTAATATTGCTTTCTCATCACTTTCTATTAATCTATTTGCAACATTTTTAATATTTTCAGTTCTCATTATTAGCTCCTACGATAATTATACCAAAAATAGAGTGCTATTTCAATAATTTCATACAAATTCTAATCCAACCAGCGCCAATATGAATTTTTGTGTTAGGATTGGTTGTCAATTTTCCCGCCAATAGTGAATAATACGAACTCTGTAAATTTACTAGGGTTCGTATTTTTTAGTAGAGATTATTTTGGGATAAAATTAGTATTCTAAACAGAAAAGAAATAATATCAATAGATTAAAAAACTTGAATACTTAAATAAAAATCTAGTTTGCTTGACACTTTGACTAAAAAAATGAGAATATATAAATATGGAAAGAAAGAAAAATTCATTGAAAATTGTGGCAAGCCTGCTATTTTGTTCCATACTCGCTTATATTATTTATGCGACAATAACCTATGCAAACTCAAAAAGTCCAAGCAACTTTGAAGATTTTCCTCGTTCGGATGTTTGGGTTGCAACTGGTGACAATTTTTCAATGATAATAGATTTAACCACCATTAATGAAGAGAGTGGTGTTGTAGAAAGTATGTTTGCCACTCTAATATATAATGAAAAGGAATATAATTTATCAGTTTCGTGTTCTGGTGGACATGGAACAATTTTCGTACCCACTGCATCAAGTCAAATTTTAATTTTTGAAAATGAAAACACAAATGAAAAAGTTCATTTTTCGGTAAGTAAATATGCTTTTAATGAAAATGATTTCTTTTTATTAGACATCTATTTATTTAATGACCATAATCTTCCTTGCCTTGCTCCCAACATAAATTTGCACTTTTTAAACAAAACAGTGTCGAAGATTTGACTTTTATGATAAACTAATTGGGATATGAAGATGAGCACCAAGAAACAATATCTTTAAAAATATTATTTACAAACGATTCGAATAAAAAATACTTGTTTATAAATGATGTTGATTATTTAATATATAAATAAAACGCAAGGTTTTACAATCATATAAAATTATAGCCAGGAGTAAAAATTTCTAGCTATTTTTATGTTAGATTCACTCTAAAATTTTAAACACATTGATTATTTAATAAAGCACAAAGAGTTTGTCTAAACAGGAAGGCTTTCCGCCATTAATTTTTTTAAGTACCAAATTTTTTGCTACTTTTTATATAAAAGAAGTTTTTAATGAATTTTAATAAATTTAAGAAAACTTTAAACAAATTAATTTCTTTCAACGATTTAAATGAGTATGAGTTGGAGAAGTTAAATTAAATAAATGTGCAGGTTTTAAAGAAAACTTTATATAATTTTTATTGTCAAAACATTAAAACAATTTTATGTTTTTTATGTTATAATGTAGATATAAAGGAGATTTGATATGGATATATGGGAAAAAATGTATTTAAGAGCGAAAGCAGAATATCACCCTGAAGAAGTTTCTCCATTTATAGACGCTCACCACGTTGTGTGTGCAATCGAAGCTAAAAATGGCGAAATTTATACAGGTTTTTGTATTGAGGGCGCATGTGGAGTAATAAATTTATGTGCGGAGAGAGTTGCAGGGCTCAACATGTATATTCAAAGTGGTCAAACGGTCGTTAAAAAACTTATTGCTTTTAGGGACAATCCACCAAATGGAAATGGCGGAATGCCCTGTGGTGCATGCAGAGAATTTTTTATGCAACTTTCTGCTCAAAATAAAGATATGGAAATATTAACAGATTTCGAAACCCGAAAAACAATTAAACTTATTGATTTACTACCTGGTTGGTGGGGTTGGAAAAGATACAAAAAGTAATTTTCTCTATACAACATTTCAGTCTTAGGATTGGGTATCAGTTTGCTCGCCATGTATTAAAAATCACTAAATATAGTTGTTTTAAATAAATCAATGACTATATATGGTGGTTTATTTTTATTTAGGCACATTTTAGGCGAAATTATAGTATTTGATTAATTCTTTCGTTGAGAATGACTATTGCAGCATCTTTTATACCTGAATAAAGATGTCCATAAGTTTTTATTACTTGTTCTTCTCTGTCACCATTTAGTTCAGCAATTCCTTTTGTTGAGATTTCTAAATGAATTAATAAACTTATATAAGAAGTATAAATACGTGCTGTATTATATTCTTATTTGTGAATCTTTATTTATCTTATTCTATATTGTTTGAAATCTTCTATTTCCAAAAATGAGAAATTTTTTAAATCAATGTTTATAGTTTTATTTTGATAGAAAATTTAAATGAAAAAATTATGAGAAATATATTTTAAATTTTTCATTAACTGTTTAATTAATCTTTAAAATTATATATCATACTTGGTTATTGCAAAATATATATTATAATAGATGATTTTTATTGACTAAAATTGTCTATCTATGATAAAATAAAAATGGGAGGGGAGAATATATTAGAATGCGATAGGGTGACGCTTGATTATGTTTTGGAATTAAGTTCTATCTTAATAACAAACACAATCCTAGTCGAAATTGTGTAATAATCATAAAACCCTAAATAAGTTTTTGCTAATTTAAAATAAAATTAAAGCAAGGAGAAAGGAGAAAAAATGACAAAAACGAATAATAAGTTTTTTTCAAAAGTTTGGGCATTGATTGCGTCAGTTGGATTAATTGTCCTTAGTGCGTTAGTGCTTACTGCTTGTGGTAAGAGTGACCCTAAATATACAGTTCCTACTGGACTTACTGCAACTTATGGTCAAACTTTAGAAGATGTTGAACTTACAGAAGGTTTTAGTTGGGAAGACCCACTTACTACTTCAGTTGGGAATGTAGGAAATAATACATTTAAGGTTACTTATACTCCAGAAGATACAGATAACTATAATATCATTACTGGAATTGATGTAACAATCACTGTCGTTCCTGCTGATTTATCTGCACCTACTGGATTAACAGCAACTTATGGTCAAACACTTGCAGATATTACTTTGCCAGAAAATTGGATATGGGCAGTTGATACTACTACTTCTGTAGGAATTGTTGGAGAACAGGTTTTTACTGTAAGTTATATAGGCGAAGATGCTGAAAATTATGCTAATACAACAAATGTTCAAATTACTATCACTGTTACAAAAGCAAGCAATGAAGTAACAGGAACAGTTTCAATCACAGGTTGGACATATGGAGAAGAAGCAAACACTCCATCAGGAGTTGAGGCTACATTTGGTGATGTAGTTTATAAATACAGCACATCAGAAGATGGTCAATATTCAGATGCCGTTCCAACAGATGCAGGAACATA
>CALWCW010000059.1 GCA_944376495.1 uncultured Clostridia bacterium
ATATACAGGCGATGAAACGATTATTGATAATATTCCTACACAATATTCAAGACTAAATAAAGGTGTTGTGGAAACAATCGATGTTACATATGAAATGACAACATCTCCTGAATTTGAAGAAATTGGCGAAAAAGTCGAATTAAGTAACGGTTTTTACTGCACTTTTAACGGAGCTGAAAGAACATATTTCAATAGTTCTAATGAATGGAATACTTACGTAGGTGAACATTACTCCGACCCCGAGGATATGAAAAATATGTTTCCTTTTAAACTTGAATTTTGTGATGTAATTTTTGTTGAAGGAAATGACTACCAAATCGATACAATAGGTTCAAATGCTTTTTCACAAAATGAAACAATAACAAAGGTAGTCCTTCCTGAAACAATAACAATAGTAGAATCAAGTGCTTTTGAATTATGTTCAAATTTAAATGAAATTAACCTGGAGCATGTTACGTCTATAGGGAATTATGCTTTTCAAAATTCTGTTTTAACAAATGTTGAAATTAATGAGAATGTAACTGCATTAAATTCAGCCTTTCATGGATGTTCAGATTTAATCTATATTTTAATAAATTCATCTTTACTTGATTATAACGATGTAACATCACTAACAATGTGGAATGAAGAAATCAAAATATATGTTCCAGACCAATACTATTTAGACAATTATTCAATATTTTCAGGCTATAAAGATAAAATCTTCCCAATTAATGGGACATACCCTGAACATGAAATATTAACAATCAATTATTATATTGATGACGAACTCTACACAACTGATTCAGTTGAATATGATATGTCTGAAATAGTAATAGAAAATTATTCTCTTCCAGATTTGGAAACAACTTTTGAAAATGGAAAACTTTTTAAAGGTTGGCAAATCGAAGGGACTGATACTTATTTTTCAGAGGCTTTTTCTTCTGGTAATATAAATTTATCAATACCTGAAAGTAAAGTGATTAACTTTAATGCAAGTTATTATAATATTCCTTTAGTAGAAGGAATTGAGCAAAATACAAAAATAAATGAATTTGAGATTAAATCAGAAATTGAATTATTTGAAATTCCTCAAGTGTTTTTAGAGTTAACTAAAACGTATAATTGTTTTGAATATGATACATTTGAAGCATTAAGTGAAGATGTTGAAAGACTAAAAACATATATTGAATCTGAAGATTATTTGTTATATATATCAGGTTCAGATGATGAAGCTTATGGAGATTTGTGGTCTGGTATATCTTCATATGAAAGATTAATTGAAATAATAGAAACAAAAGAGCATGGGTGCGAATTGATTGCACCAATTACAATACATGTAGTAAATTATGAATATTATGATTTTACAGAATATGCAGAAGGTAATGTAAGAAATGAAATATTGGAATTGTTGAGACAAAGAAATGAGATATTTTCTACGGGAGTTAGTGAAACCTATTTTAATATTGATTTAATTAATGCGACCGCTCTTGAAACAATAATTATACCAAATAATGAAGGTTATGTTTACGTTCATTTAAATGATATAGAAAATGCTACAAATTTGAAAGAAATAGTAATAAATAAAACAGATAGAATTTTAAATTTAACAACAGAGGGGACACCAATAATATCATTAAATTCAAATGTAAAAATCTATGTTCCTGATGAATTATATGAAGAATATTTGGCTAGTGAATACTGGGTGAATGTTTCCGACCAAATTTACAAATTAAGTGAGAGGGTAGTATGAACGATATAAAATTAAGGTTAGGATGTAATTATGATGTTTGTTTTAAGAAACATTATAAAAAATCAATAAAGGGTGTAGAAAACACGTTTGAAACAACGTTAAATAAAATGATGTTTTGGTATCCTACGAATTGTTATTATGTGTTTTGGACGGGTTTAGAGATAATTCGAATTAAAAAAGATTTGATAGTTTCAATTAAAGAGATATAAAAGATTGTTTATGTAGGCTACAACTTTAAAAGTAACCTACTACCATAGCACAAAGTAGTTTGTTTCCCTCTTCTACTTTGTGTTAGCCATATCATAAATAATTAAGTCCGGAATTAATTATTTATGATTAACAATTTAATAATACTGTAAGTCAAAGCAAAGTGTCTTTGCACATTATCAATAGTTTAAGTTGATAGAAAAAATTTAAAATATAAGGAGAAGATAAAGATGATAGAAATGGTAAAATTAAGAAATGATATTAATGAAATGGTAAAAAGTATTGAGTTTAAAAGAATAAAGACTCGTTACAATTTTAGGGATGTTGCTGTAGTTACTTTTTTTAATGATGAAATTATAGAATTTAAAGACAGTGAAGGACTTTATGATTTATTTATGGCTTATAGAAAAGTAGGACAAACTAATTTTATAAAGTCAAAAAAATTGATTGAGGAATATAAGTCAGGTTCTGTTGATATAATTGAAGATCAAGACGAACAAACAAATACATATGTTTGTGTATTGTTTGAATTAGATAATGGTCAAAAATATAGATTGTTTCCAGCACGACGTTATGTTGATAGAAAGATAATTGATTTATATTATGATTTATATAAAAAGAATAAAAAACAATCACAACCAGTGCAAAATAAATAGGAGAGAATAAAATGGCTTATGAAATAATAGATCCTGTAACAGGACAAACAATAAAAAAATATACATTAAAAGAAAAATATGAATATTATAAAAATAAAGCAAATTCAAGAAATTCTAAAAATAGTCAGGGACAAACAATAGGATTTACGGGAAGAGTTGAATTAGCAAATAAGGCAAATAGAATTAAAAGAAAAATGGGGGCAAACAAACGAAAATACGAATATTATAATAAATAAAAATAACCCCTATTAATAGGGGTTATT
>CALWCW010000060.1 GCA_944376495.1 uncultured Clostridia bacterium
ATAAATAAAGCAACTTGCGTGCTTGTCAAAGACGATGTGGAAATAGTTTCAGAGCAAACAGGTATTAAGCCAATGATGATTTTTATAAAAGAAGGAAAAGACCTAAACGGGTTTTCTGTTGCTGATAAAATTGTCGGCAAGGCAGTTGCTATGCTTTTAAAAAAAGCAGGAATTAAAGAAGTTTATGCTGAAGTTATTAGTAAAAGTGGACTTCAATATCTTCAAGACTCAAATATAATGACAACCTATAAAATCTTGACTGATAAAATAATTAATCGTTCTGGAACAGGCATTTGTCCTATGGAAGAAACTGTATCAAATATTGAAGATTGCGAACAGGGGTATGTTGCACTCAAAGAGAAATTAGGTTTATTATAAATAAGTAACGAATAATTTTTAGAAAAAGTCATTGATGTGTTAATTTTGAAAATATTAAACAAATACGCAAAAGAGAAAAATCTTAAGTAAAAAATTCTAATAAAAAGCAAACATAAAAAATAATATAAAAGAAAAGGAATGTTGATTGAATTCCTTTTCTTTTTTACGCGCGTATTCTTAATTTGATTATGCTATAATAGATTCTTGTCAATTTTTCGGGAGATTCTTTCATACCATTTTTAAGCCAAGTCATTTCAAGGTTAAAAATCTCTCCAATAAACATTTGCGTTGAATATTCTCTTATGATTGATTCATTTTTGCGAGGATAAAGAGAATAAAAAGCCTTACAATAGCAGTTGTAAAGTAAATTATCTAGGTTTTGGTCTAAAAATAATTTAATATATGATGAATAGTTTTTAAAATGTTTTAAAGTTGTTAAAATTATGTCAGAGAGATTAAATTTTAAAGGTCCTTCTTTTTTTAGTTTTTCAACTGTTTGAACAAAAATATTTAGAATAAAATCTTCAATAACCTCCTCTTTTGTTTTATAATTCCTATAAAAACCCATTCGGCTTACTCCGGCCTTTTTTATTATGTCGGTCACTGTTATTTGCTCAAACTTATTTTTTTCAAGACAACGAAAAAGTGCTTGCGTTATGCAATCTCGAACGAATAAGTTGCTTTTATTAGTCTTTTCACTTATATGATACATTTTGTCACCTTTTATCACATTTTAATTTTTTTTACTTTTTTATTGTTGAATTTAATTATAGTTTTTGTTATAATTTCAAATGTTACAAGTGTAACACATAAAAAATAAAATTACAAATAAATTAGGAGAAAACATGATTAAACTTTTAGTTGATAGCACGGCTGAAATTAATTTGCAAGAGGCAAAAGAATTAGGAATAATTTTAGTGCCTATGCGTGTTTTAATTGATGATGAAGAGTATTTAGTAGGTGTAAATTTATCAAAAGAACAATTTTATGAAAAACTTTCTAGTTGTAAAACTCTGCCAAAAACTTCTCAATTAATTGAGGAAGAATATTATGATGCTATTAAAGAAGCGGTTGATGGTGGAGATGAAGTTTTTGCAATGTGTTTTTCAAGTGGAATTTCAGGTTCTTTTAATAATCTTGAAAAGGCAAGCGAAAAATTTTCTAAAGATAAGGTGGAAATTTTAGATACCGAAACAACAACGTTTGCATATAAAGCGCTTGTTATGGAGGCTTTAAAAATGATTAAAAATGGTGCATCATTAAAAGAACTAAAACGGGAGATTTCGCTTTTAAAAGATAAAGTTAAACTTTATGCAGTGATTGATAATGTTAAATATCTTATTAAGGGCGGAAGACTATCTTTGGCTAAAGGAATGACGGCTACCGCTTTAAATATAAAACCGATTGTTACAATTAAAAATAAAGTAGAGGTTGTGACAAAGGCTATTGGTTTTGGATTTGGAATAAAAACTTTATGTAAGTTAGTTCAAAATATTGATAGAGATAAAGATATTTATTTTGGACATTCTAATGATTTAAACAAACTTGAAAAATTGCGAAACCTTGCAACAACTGAACTTGGTATTGTGTCTGATAATATTTGTGACATAGGTCCAGTCATCGCAACTCATGTTGGTCCAGGGTGTGTGGGTATAGTTTATTTTGAAAAATAGTGAAATCGTTTTGAAAAATCACTATTTTTTTGTTATGCTTTTAAAAAGGAGAAGTGGTTCACTATGTTTATTGCAATATCGGGGTTATCAGGTAGCGGGAAAAACACTGTTATTAAAAGACTTTCACAAATGCGTCCTAATTTAAAAGTGCTTACTCATTCTACATGCACTACAAGACCTCCACGTGAAAGTGATGGCGAATTTCAAACATATGTTTATATGACCGAAGAAGATTTTAGAAAAGGGATTGAGGAAAATCATTTTATAGAGCATGAAAACGTTCATGGCTACTATTATGGCACTTTAAAATCAGCATTTGAAAAGGTTATTGAAGATAGCGAAAATGATTATATAAAAGATATTGATGTTAAAGGTGCAATTAATTTAAAAAAATATTTAGAAAAAAAGACCAAAATGAAAACAATTTTTCTAGATGCACCAGATAAAATTCTTGAAGAAAGATTGCGTTTGAGGGGAGAGAGTGAGGAGAGGATTAAAACACGACTTTCCCGTGGTGAACTTGAAAGACAATATAAAAATAATTATGATTTAGTCATTGAAAATATTGATTTAGAATTGACATTAAATGCGATAAATGAATTTTTAAATATGCAAGATAGAAATTAAAGATTTTCTAATGTAATGCAAAAACACAAATATCAAAATTTTTATTAATTAATTGGTTTTAATTTGAAATTAAACAAAAATTTTATTTACATTTTTTTATTTATGTGCTATAATCTTATAGAAAATTTAATTTTAAGAGGTGATTATTATGATGATTGAACCATCAATAGATAAACTTTTAGCAAAAACAAACAATAATAGATATGTTCTTTGCACAATAATTGCAAAACGTGCAAAAGAAATTGAAAGTGTAAGACGTCTTGAACTTGCAGACCAAGACAAGAAAGCCATCACTCTTGCTTGTGAAGAAATAGTTAAGGGCAAGGTTGTTCCTAGCAAATTGGGAAATAACTAAATAATTTTATAAAATGGACATATTTGCATTAATCAATATGTCTTTTTTATTGTTAAGTAGTAAAAAATTTTTAAGTTAAGTCAGTAACTCCTAAAATTTTAGATTAGTCACTAAACATTTTATCTGATTGCGACCTTTTTTATTAAGCATTTTGTTGCAATTAATTTTTCCTTGCACCTAATTTTTTTTGAATATTGACAAAATTTAAATCAAATTGTATAATATAATTAGATTAAAGGATTTAGTTTATGGCAAAAAAGGGGATTTTAAAAAAAGTGGCGGGGTTTGCTTTATGTGTGGCGGTTGCTGCAAGTGTTTATACAGGGTTTTTAATCCCCGAACTTGTTTATAATTCAAAACATCAAATTTTTAATTGTGAAAAAGTTAGCAATGACATGGAATACTATGGAGCAAGTGAATTATATTCTAGTGATGCAAGTAGTATAACATTAATTAACAACAGGCTAGTAAAACATTTTGATACTGGTCATAACGATAAAATTGTTGTGGGTTATGGAGATAGTATGACCGAAGAAGATGTATTGCAATGCGATTATTTTATTGATTACTTAAATGAAATTTTTGATATTATAAATCCAGATTATAATTTTATATCTAAACGGGCAACTCATGAAGAAAGTGATATTTTTATTGAGTTTAATGATATTGCCGAAAATGATAACGACTTAAATGTTACACTTGCAAATAGCACTAGATACACATCTCTATTAAACAATTCAATCATTAATTCGGCAGAAATTACTTTTAATAGAGATAAAAATTTAAATAATGTGCAAAAGAGGTTTTTGCTTGCCCATGAGTTTCTTCATATTTTGACTGGCGCTAACGATTTAAATATGACTGATGAAAATTATGACGTGAAAGGCTATCCATTAAGTGTTTTTGACTATTACATGGGCGGGAAAATCATGTATGATATTTACTATTCTTATGACCCAAGTGAGTCGAAAAGTTTGTCAGATTTATATTTGCCAATGGATAAAGAGATAAAGGAAAGTTGGGTGTCTTATATGCCATTTGATTTAAGTGCATTAATATCTATTTATGGTGACTCATCAACAGAAGAAAACCGTCAAAAATATCTTGACCTTTTGAATGACACAATGACTGAATGTGATGAAATTTTTAGCAATCGTTACACAAGTAGTTATTATTATGATGGATTTTCGCTTCCAACTATTGACGAGAAAAATACTCCAATCAAATCAGAAAAATCACTTAAAAAGAACGAAAACAACATGAAATTTAAAAATGTTGAAGATGTAGATGGTCTTACAAATTTTTATCAACAATATGTAAAATAAATTCAAATTTTTATTTTTGTTCTTTTATCAGGTTGATATATTTTAACAATATGTTATAATTATATAATGAAAAACATGTT
>CALWCW010000061.1 GCA_944376495.1 uncultured Clostridia bacterium
TACATTTATTTGTTGTCATTGACCTATAATTGCAATATTAGTCATCTCGCTATTATTATTTAATGTTTCAGATATTGCATTTTGAGTATTATTTGCAAAATCATCATCAAATACGTAATATGTAATGCCATTATATGCGTTTGTAGTACTTAAGTTCGTGTAATTGTCTGTCGTTATTTCAACAGGCTTTAACTTATGACCAGCGCCTAAATCGGTAGTATTTATACCGCAATTTTCAAAAACAACTAAAATAGAATTTGTAGAATATGATGATGAAAATTTTAGGTTTTCGTTTGATGATTCATAACCATTATATCCACCTGATGATGAATTATAGGCTCTTGTATAGCCTAAATCAATTGCGTTGTTATCAGCTAGAAGTGCGATTTCGTGATTGTAATAGTTGAATGATGATTGAGTGAATGTCACAGGAATACCATTTCCAAACATTGCATGGGCAGTGTCCGTTTCAATCATATACTTATAGTTATGAGAAGTCATAAGTGAGACGTTTGGAGCAGCAGACGAGCCGACTGTTGAGTCTGCACTGCAAGTTCCTGTATCTCCAATAAGACCACCAAAATAATATTTAGAAAGAGAGTTAAAGTTAAGATTCTCATCATAATTTACAAATACATCACCATAATTATAGTTATTTTGTAAATCAATCACTGTGCTAGTCCCAGCAGTTATTGCACCAATTGTTCCACCAGCAATAATATTACCACCTTCGCTATTTGCTCCAGTAATATCTAATTTACCACCAAAGATTGTCTTATTTATAAGAATGTCTGGAGATGATGCAGAGCCTCCACTTAGCCCATTAGCATAACCCAAAATTCCACCAAAATTAATGTTTCCTATATTTGAAGTAACCTGAACATTGCTTGTAGAATAACTTGTAGATTTTATAGACAGTTTTGCGTTAGTTCCATTCGCTCCTCCAACAAGTCCAACGAAGCCTCCAACATTAGCAGATGCTGTTGTGCCTGAAACGTTTATATTTACATTAGTTTCAAAAATTCCATCGATAGACGTATCCTGTTGTTGAACAGAACCAATCAACGCACCTATATTTGTATTTGATGATGTGCTATTATTTTGAATTAAAATATAATTATTATTATTACCAATGCTAGTTGAAACTGTAGAAGTCAACTGGAATGAATTTTGAGTCAATCCTGCAATTAATCCGACATTTGCTGTTCCATTAACTACTATAGGATTTGTATCTGTTGTTGTATTATTTCTCTTAATATCAACGTCAACAGAGCCTAACCCTGAAACAGTCATTCCACCTTCTGCTCCAAGGTTTCCAATGATACCACCAGCATTCAAATTAGTAATATATGAATTATTAGCATAATCAGTTAAATCACTAGCTGAAATATAGATTCCACCAGAAATTGCTACGTTTTCACCTGCAAAATTAAGAGTTGTAGCCGAAGATTTTTCACCAAACAATAATCCGACATTGAGAGTATCGATGTTATTTTGGTTATTTGTGTCAGCAGTAGAAATATTTCCATTTATATCAATATCCATATTTACAATCTTATTGTCAAGATCATCTTTAAAGGCTATTACACCAAGACCATTAATTTGACCAATATAACCACCAATAGACGCATTTCCCGTTACACTCACACCATCAAAAAGCATTTGATAATTGTTCTCACTAGTATATACTAAATTATTGATTTCAAGTCTTAAATCTTGAGCGTTGCCTGAAATCTCGGTAGAACCGAAGTAACTACCAACGTTAAGATTATTAAAGTCAGAAGATGACACTGCGATTAATGACGATGTAGTCATTTCAAAATTGATGTCTGTCACTTCCATAATCTTAATAGTGCTTGTTTGGTTTAATGTTCCTGCAATTAAACCAACATTTACATTGTTATCTTTAAAACCACCATCAGCTGCAATTGATAATACAGTTCTTCCGGCATCTCCTAAATATTTAATAGTCAAGCCCGAAATTGTTGTATTTGTTATTACTGGTGCAACAAGACCAATGCCAACATCTTCAGTATTTTTATCTGTATTTTCTGTAATGACAGGTCTTTCAATAATCATTTTTAAATTTGAAATAGTTGCATCTGAAATTTCACCATTTACAAACAGCCCATTTTCTATTTTTAATCCTTCAGTATCATTGGTTGTATATATGATTGTCAAATCTTCAAAAGTTGCTCCCGGAGCTGTTGTATCAATAAACGCACGATCAGTGATGATTTTTACCTTCTCTCCATCATATTCTGAAGTATTATAAGAGTCATTTTGATCTAATCTATAAAGTGAACTGTTTCCGCCAACCAATCTTGAGGCAAATTCCCCTATAATACCTTTTTCAGGATTAGCAGCAAAATATGCTCTTAAATCAATATTATCATAAGAATCTTCTGCGTCTTTTGAAGTTAATCCTCTAACCACAACAGTATAGAAATCCGCTCCATTAGACAAAGTTTCAAACACTTCGCTTATACTTTCTTCATAAGCGTCAAGATAAAGAACAGTTGTTGTCTTTTGATATCTTATTGAAGGGAAGAGTTGATTTGTTGGGTGTCGCCAATTTGAATTTAACCAAACACCAGAGTTCAAGAATACCTCTTGAGTGTATGTATGCCCAGTTTGAGCACTATTATATAGATGTGCAGAACCAGCATAATAGATAAGTTCATTATTGCTTGCACCAATTATAGTTCCAGAATCTTCTTGATTTATATCTTCTTTTGTCACATTATCAAATGCGTTCATGACAAGTCTAGCATTTGTTGTTTGGTAATATTGATAGTAAGCCACAGATGCAACAGGTAAAACTGTGTCTGAATCATCCTCTAAAGAGCCCTTACCTTTTGCCAAAATCAAATAACTGTTATAGGCTTTAGTTTCCATATCATCACTACTATAAGTAACAACAGTTTCTGTTGCATTACCGCCAGAAGTTGTAACATTGACAAAACTGCCGACAAGTGAATTGACCTTATAATTTATAGAAACTGAAATAGGAGTATTTGGGTCATTAGATGTAATTTCGTTGTAAACTCCAGTTTCATAATCATATGTTGTAAAGTAGTTTAAAGCGTTTACAGAAAGTAAGGCAACACGACTTCCTGCGCCTTTAATAACACCAATGATTCCGCCCGCTTTTACATTAGCACGAATATCACCAGTTGCATAAGCTTCATTAATTAAGAATTTACTTATTGGTGTAATTGAGTTTTCACTAGTTTGCAAGTCTAGAGTATAAGTTGATGTATATTGAAGATCGGTTCCACCAATTAAACCACCCGCATATTGAGCAGTCATTGAAGTTACATTTAATTTAGAATATGATACATCAAGTTTTCCACTTCCTACATATCCAACAAGACCACCGATATATTGTTGAGTATATTCGCTTCCTGGAAGATAGAATAAGTCTAAAATACCTCTTTCTACAGTTGTATCTCCAGCGTAGAAATTTGCCATATTATTTTCAATGTTATTTTGTGTATCTGTATCATGAGTTGCAAATAATCTAGTTAGCGAACCAAAAGATTGTCCAATAACACCACCTGCAAAGTATTTCATTGCAATAATGTGAGAATTGTTATTTGCTGAAGAACCAGTGATTGTAATACCAGCATCTCGAACATTTGTTTGATAGCCAGTAAGACCGAAAATACCACCCGCAACTTGAGCACGAACATAAACCGTTCCTGTAACTCTAACATTGTCTATTGAATAGTCTTCTGCTTGACTGATATTGAAATCGGTGTTGTCAGATGAGTAATTATCTACAAAACCAATAACCGAACCAGCATATGAATATTTATTTGTCATTGTTGAAACTATTTCAGAATTCATAGAAGAGCCAAAACTTAAGTCGTTTTTAACGTTTGTTCTAAATTCTACTAGACCGCTTAAAGTGAAATAGCCATCATTAGAATCTGAATATCTATATGCTGTAACATTTGGATTTGTAACATTAATATTTTTAATAATGTTATCGCCATAAGCAAATCCTGTCAAACCTCCGACATAGTTTAACCCAGATAGTAACGCATTTTCGTTGAAAGTTATATCAATATTTATAATAATAGCATCTTTAATATACCCTGCAAGACCACCAACCATCACTCTAGCACCAGCATCCAAAGAGTTTAAAGTCATATCTAAATTTGTCACAATTGGACTTACATTTGAACGACTTTCAATGCTTGCAAAAAGTCCGAATGAAAGACCTGGGTCGTCTGCATTTATTGAAATTCCTGAAATTCTAAATCCATTTCCATAGAAATTACCAGAGAAAGATTTGTTTGTAGAAGGCAACACAAGCGAACTGTCACTTGAAATAAGTTCTGTTAAATCAATATTATTTACAAGTCTATAAGTTCCCCAAACAGATGTTTCATTGAAGTATTTTTGAATATTAGTTGATGTAGATGTTCCTGTAACCTCAACAAAATCTTCAGCATCAACAATCAAAATTGGATTATTAGCAGAACCTAAAGTTGTATCAACTTCTCTACCTGTTGACAAGAATTTCAAAGTTGAGTAAGGAAGAATATATTGACCGTTGTCATCTTCTGCAACAATACCTTCATAATTTGAATCTTCAGATAGATAGAGAATGTATCTATGAGAAATTGAAATGTTGTTTGTTTCTATTAATGTTATGCCATTTTCTCCGTCACGACGCCATATACCATCACTTTCGCCTGCGGCTACCGCAAAACCATAATAACTTGAAATATCAGATGGGTCAGTAATGAGTAAAGCACCTGTATCAAATTGATTTTCTGTAGTGCTATTATTTGAATCAAGAGCCCCTTCGTAACTCTTATTGAAGAAATAACAATTTATATAAGTTCCACCCTCTGTAAGCAAATCACCGTTTGAATCTACACCAGAGAAGTTCATTTGAGTGTATTTAGAGTTTTGTATTTGTGATGCAGAATAACAATTTTCTAAAGTTCCTTGATTGATATAAACAAAACCTGAAACTAAATAAACATTTGTTTCTGAATCTGAATTTGCAATCAAAATGTTTGAATATGAATCCTTGATTGTTCCTGAATTTGTCCAAATAAACCCAGCAATACATCCAAGATCTGATTTGATTGCAGAACCTTCTTTTGCAAAATCAGAACGTTCTTGTGCAGTACTTGGTGTTTCTATACCTTCGATATAACTTGTTATAATTGTTCCAGAGTTTGTCCCTGCAAAACCTGCACTGTAGAATTCGGTTGATCTTGATTTGTTTTCCATGTTTAATTTCTTGACAAAGGATGCAGCAATTGCTCCAGCATTTGTTTGAACAAAACCTGCAATATTGCCTTGTCCATATATATTAAATGTTTCAAGATTTTGAGTTGTAGCATAAGTGTAAGCAGTTGCCTCGCCATTGACTGTTTCTTGGTCACCGATTATAGTTATAGAATCGCCACCTACTCTTGAGTTTGTAATATTACCACGATTTGTAAGAACGAAACCTGCAATGTTTGATTGCCAGCTCGAATTTCTATCTAGGTATGCTTCATCTTCTGTGTTTATACCAGAAATATATTTTATATTAATGCCAAGCTCTTTATTATGAGCCTCACAAGCAAGTTCAGCAAGACCAGTGCTTCCCATAGCCGAACCACTACTGTAGAAAGCAACAACTTCGCTGTTTGTAATTAAACCTTCATTTGTGATTGCAAAACCTGCAACATTGACTGTTGTATAGGTAGAAATATCAATTGTAAGTTGTCCGCCATTATAAATATTAACTCGAACGTTCTTTAAGGTTGTATCTGCAATAACATTATTAAATAGTGCTAGATTTAGCGTTCTTGTTTCGGTTGAATCAGGAGTCACATTGTATGATTTGATATAGATTGTATATCCATTTCCGTCAAGACTTCTTATAAGGTCTGTATCAAATGGAGTATATTCTGTAAGGACTATATCATTTGTTAAAATATAATCATTTTGTTCAATTTCATTGCTTGAATACAAATCAGGATTTAAGTTGAGGAAATCACCCGCATCAGAAATTGATAAAGGAAGGTCAGGGTCAGAATAAGCCTTGACTTGAACAGTAAAGAATGTTTCATAAGTAGTTGTATAACCACCAGCCGAAACATATGTCAAAAGAACAAGTTGAATATCGCTTGCAATTCTATTCCCCGTCACTGACATCGTATTAGTTTCAGGATTAAACGTGAAATCAACTGCACTATCAATTGATGGGTCGTTTATAGGGATATAGTCATTATTTATCACAAAATATAGACGCTCTTCTAAAGTTTTAACTACAAGATTTCTATTGTTATCATATTCATAGTTAATATAATAATTTGCATTTTCTACATTTTCTGCTGGATAATATTGATTTCCTAGGAATGATGTCTTTGCATTTTCTAATTTTTGAACAGCCTCAACACTTTCTGCATCACTTTGGTCATAATCATATTCTTGTGGGATTAAATTATAATTAACACTAAAAGATTTTGGAACTCCAAGCCAAACATCAAGAGTATTATTGTTTGTATCATTTATAGATATATTGTTTGTGTCAAGTTTAAAATCAACTAAAACAACCGTTGCTTGAGCTGTTTTTTGTTCCATTGAACCATTTAATTCTCTATAAACATTTGCTTGAATATAGAATGTATTGTTTGCACTTTCGCCAACTGAAGCCAATACTGTTGAGTAAAGTGTTGCTGTATAAGTCTTTGTTCCTCTAATTTCATCTGCAGGATGTTCAGTTAAAGCCGAAATGTTAATACCTTGAACATTATCACCATAAACTACTGGTGTGTCAATAGTTTGGTCGGCAAGAACTGTGATTTCTATTTCTGCAGAAGAACCTTTTGCAAGATATGCGACATCAGAGCCATCTACAGTAAGAGTAGGCTCTTTCAAATATGTTATAGTAAGATAGTAATTTGCATAAGTAATGCGTGTTCCTTCGCTTTCATAGAAACTTACTGTAATAACAATCACGCTATCATTATTTACGGTTGAATTTATTCCAAGTTTGAAGAATATTTCACCACTTTCCTTTTCTGAAGCAGTTGGAGTAAATCTCAATGCTGAACCAACTGTTTCAACATTTGAATTGCTTGCTCTAACAAACTCATTAACTGATGAGCCATATCTTTCGACAAGTTCAATGTTCACCGCATTAGAAACTGTTGCTCCGCTATATGTGATTTCCATATAGTCGTAATAAGCATTTTCAGGGTTTACATTCACTTGAAGAATTGAACTATTACCAGGGGCTAAAATACCAGTAGTTCCTTGTTGTGTTGTATGGATGGTAACATAACCATTGCCACTATTAGCATATCTAGATGAGTCAATTTTTCTATTACTTACATCAATGCTTGTAAAATCTTGCCTTGAAACTAATATTTCAAACGTTCCGTTTTGACTGCCGTCACGACTATCATTTCCGCTAATTGATGTTATAGCACCAGTAAAAGTCATGTCTTGTGAAATTAATGTCTTGTAATCTTCACTAACAGCGAAATTCACATCATAAACAATTGTCCAAACGCCAGTATTTGTATTTTCAGTCCTAGAAATAGTTGAAATTCTAGCCTCTAAAATACTTATATCAGCATCATAATCTTGTGGAAGAATATATCTAAAATAATTTGTATTGCCATCTTCTGTTCTAATATCAAGTTCTTCATCGTTATAAATTACAACTGGAATAATATAATCATTAGGGTCGGTAGTTTCTATTTGAACTCTAATTGAACCATTGATTGAAGGAGTTATTGGGAGGTTTTCTCCTGAAAGAGAGAATGTGATAACGCCATCCGTTGGTCTTATATCAAAATGTCTTTCAAAAACTTCATTAATTGCATTTTGATAGTCACTTGACGTAAATGTATCACTATTTTCACTACCATATATAATAGGAGTAATTGAGATTGTGCTATCTACTGAATTTCTGCTAGCAGATGCTTTGAATGCACTATTGCTCATCTTTTCAAAGGTAACTGAATTTTCTGTAGGATTAACAATTGCCGTAATATTGACATCTTCATTTTGAACCAGGTCAAATCTTTCAGCAGTATTTCCAAGAACGACCGTCTTATTTTCAAAATCAATGTTGTAATCTCTAAATTTTGTCTTTTGCAAATATGAAATAGAGTCATCTTCAACAACATTAACTTGATTTGAAATATCATTCCAAGTTATGTATAAATCAGAAATTGCATAAGAAACTTTAACATAGATTTGTTTATTAATTTCAACATTTTGTTTAGAAGATAATGTAAGAATAACGTCACCAGTTCTTTGAACAATTATAGAAGTTCCTATAACTTTAACAATATTAAGATTTGATGAAGTAATAATAATATTTTGACTTACATTTTCCTCACCTATTAACGAAGCCAAACTTATTGTATTTAAAGCGTCTAAATCATTTTGTTGAGTTTCAGTAAGTTCGTTAGAAACAAAAGCAAGTTCATAGTTAAAAAGTATTCCTTTTGAAATTCCATCATTAGACTCAACAGCAATTGATTTATAATAACCGTTTGTTTGAGTTGTTACAAAATTATAATCAACACTTGAAACAAATTCATCTTGATAAAGGTCTTTCAAATATGGATTGCCATTATTAACATATGACATAAATCCTTCATCACCATCTTTGATAAAGTTTGAATTATTTTCATAACCAGTCACGAAATTTACGACATATCCATTGCTTGAGTTATAGTACGCTGTATAATAATTTGAAGTTACAACTCTTGAACTGTCAATTCCAATAAGATTTTCAACACCAACAACAGAGAATACATAATCAACTATAGGATTAACATAATCTTCACCTGTTTCATTAATTTGACCTACAACACCACCAGCAGAACCATTTGCTTCTGCATCTAAAGTCGTAGAACTATTTGTTAAGTTATAATCATAAGCATAAGATTGTCTTAATGTTGAACCGCTTGTCATCTCACCGACGAGTCCGCCGATAATATG
This sequence comes from uncultured Clostridia bacterium, assembly GCA_944376495.1. GTDB lineage: Bacteria > Bacillota > Clostridia > Christensenellales > UBA1242 > Caccovivens. Next base: position 8,980 of record CALWCW010000061.1, read on the forward strand.
ACCACTTATTTTGTTTGTGCTATAAGTTACTTCTTCACCAGTTGTTCTATTTTCAAGATTGTAAAATTCTACTTTTGCACCACTGATATTACCCGCATTTTGTCCTACAACACCACCAACTACACCGGTAGTAGTATTCCCATTAATAGTTAAACCAAGAATGTTAACATTAGTAATATTACCATTGTTAACAGCGGCAATACCACCTGCATAATTATAATTTGTTGCATTTAATATACTTGCATTTCTTTGAGAAACATCTACGGTAACGTTTTCAATAGTTCCGTCATTTTGGTCAACTACAAAACCAGCACCTTCAATTATTCCAGAGAATGTAATATTTCTTATAGTTGCACTTTCACTTAATAATGATGCGAAATTATCACCATTAAATTGTATTGTTATATCACTTGTAAATCCTTGTAATCCACCATTGAATACAGCCATTTGAGTTCTTTCTTCACTAGAAAGGTCAAGACTTGTCATAACTGTATAATATAAGTCATCTCTCATTTCAATAAAACTTTGATTGTCATAAATTCTATAAGCATATTCAAAACTTGAACCATCTGCAACGACAACCTTTGTTCTTATCAAAATATCAGCAAAAGGAATAATATTTGTCACTTCTTCAGAAACAACAGATTTAAAGTAAGCATTTTCAACCAAGAAATCAAACCATGTTTGATTTATTGAGGCATCTTTAATAATGCCTAAATCTGTAAGAGCAATAGTGTTTTCTATTTCAGTTTCATTGCCATCGATTATTTCGGTGTAGTAGAATTTAATTTGACTATTATAAACCGCATCTTCAGGTAATACATAAATATATCCTGTCATGCCTTGTTGAACATATGCTGGAAGATTTACTGCCAAAGTATTTGCACCAAATTGGTCAGAAACACTGACAAATGTTGTCGAAACATCTCCATTTTCATCAGTGATAACATAAGTCATGTTGTTGTTTTTAGCATTAGTAGGAGTTGTATCTAAAAGCATATAATAAGGTTCTGTTTGCCCAACTTCAAAATAAATCCCATTATCACTTTCGTTTACCCATGTAACACTTTCAATTCTTTGAGCATTTCTAATAGTGATTGAAATTGGTGTATAAATATCTACAACTTTTAAACCATCATCATTTGTAACTACATAGTGAATTACTAAATCATCATAGAAAGCATAATCTCCATTTGTTGTTAAAGCATCAATATTAAAACTTATTCCACTGTCGGTTATGTTCACATTTGTAAGCATATATCTTCCATTTTCCCAAGTAACAGTGTCGTCAGTTCTATTTTGAGCACCCATTCTATTAGAAACAAATTCGACATTACTATTTGAATGATAAGTAACATTGCTATTGCTAAAATTAATAGTAATATATTTTGAAACCTCATCTTTATCTCGTTCTGCTACTGTATCACCAGCGACAAGTGAAACTTGACTATTTGCAATTGGCTCAATATTAAGTCCATCAGCCGAAATGAAACTTTCAATCAATATAATACGAACAAGTTGAACGGTTTCACTTTCATTATTTTCTCCCGCTCCTTTTCCAGTAAACGTAATAACTGCATATGTATAACCAACCGAACTTGTTATTATATTATTTCTATCAGTTGAGAAATTTGCTATTGCACTTATGCCATCAACGTTATCTCCTGCCTCTCCAACAATCTCCGCTCTTCCGCTTTCAGTATTAATCAAGTTTTTAAATCTTGCCAAATTGTTTGTATCATTCTCTATAAAATCATAATAAGAAATAGAAATGTCTGCAACGGCACTTTGACCATTTGCAGTGTTATAACGATATAAAACAGGTGTTGTTGAACCATTTTTTAGTTTTAAACTACCAATACTGCTATCTGCATAAGAACTTGTAATTGCACCACTTGTATCATAAATAATATTTGTATAAGAAATATCAACCATAGAGTTTGCTAAATTGCTATTGTCATAATAAACACTAGCACTCTTAAGAGGTAAGAATATATCTATATCAAAACTTTCACTGACAAGTCCGTTTTCATGTGCAATCTGATATGAATCAACAGAGGTTACACCCTGACTTGAATTTTTTAAAGTGAAATCTATGTAGAAAGTAACAGAATCGTCACCTTCTGCAGATTGGTCAATGATTAAATCTGAATAAGTAACATTTTCACTATTTAAAATAACGTAAAGACCTTCAACCGAAGTTTGACCTTGCAATGTAAATGTTTTTCGAACGGTAACACCGCCATTGCTACTATCTATGCTAACATCAGCATCTTCAAAAACAAATTCATCCGCCGATACACTCTTGACAAGTTTTAAATCAAAAGATGTTGACTCATTGTCATTATCTAAACTTGTCAAAGTCAATGTATAACCACTAACTGATTGTTCTCTTAATGTGTCTGATGCCACGATATAAAGTCGGTTTGTAGTTGGATGATTTCCTTCAGTAGTAATGTAATCACCATTAGCACTACTCATATCTTCGACAAGTTGAATTTGAACCCAATTATTATTAACTCTTTCCCAAATTTCAATAGGACAGCCATCGGCAACAGCTGGCCCTGCCTGCGATCTTGTAAGTCTTATTGAATAACCGAAAGAGGCATCAATAACTGTTGTTGGAGTTATATTGACATTAAATTCTTTTCCTATTGAGTTTGCATAACTTGTATAAATTGTCTGCTCGCTTCCCTCAATATCTTCAGTGTTTCCAGTTGATACTTTAATATCATTTACTATTTCACGAACTGAAACATTGATTGGACAAGATGCGAGAGTATCTATTGAATAATTAAAATCTGAATAACCAACCTCAAAGTATATTATGAAGTCTTCATTTATATTTTGATTTTTTTCATTAACATAAACTCTATAAAGAGGAGTTCCGTTAAAAGTTCCATATTGTGGAACAAGCACTTTGTCAGTTGTAACTCCTGATTTAGTTAAAACAACTGGAGTTATATCAAGTTCACCCAAATAATTGATATTAATAAAGGCATCATATCGGGATTGAATATCATTTGGGTAATTTGGAACAAGTCTATAAGATGTTTCTGAATTTATTGGTTCAAAATCAGTGTTTTCGCTATAAGACCACTCCATCATCAAATCAACTTCAATCTTGTCAATAACATCAAGAGTAATTATGACAGGTTCAACACTTTCATTGTCTGTTCGGGCTTCAAGCATGATTGTATCGCCTTCAAAGTCATCACCTAAAGTAAGAACAGTCCCTTCAATACTTGCATTTGTAGTCCCAGTGACTAAAGACCAAGTTAAATTTCTTCTGCTGTTTTGAGAAGGAGAAAATTTAATTAAATTATCTTCAATAAGATTTACAGAATCTCCTCTAATTGCAAAATTGTTTTTCTTTGTTGTTTCTTCAACTTTTTGCTCCATTGAAGTTACTTCACTATAAACTTCGACAGTAACCGTCTTTGAAACATTGCTTCCATCTACACTAACATTAAATTCAGCATATCCTTCATTTAATCCTTGAATGGTAATCAAATATTGTCCATTTGTCAAAGGCTCTGAACTGACTTTAATATAACTTTCATAACCAGCACTAGTCGTTGCAGTTATACCATCATCCGAATCAAAAACTTGGGCAGTAATTGTTTGATACCCCCCTTCATCATCGCCAGAATATAATAGTTCCACTTCGACATGGTCTTGCGACACGGTCAGTGATGGCCTAGTGACCCCACAGGCTGTCAGCAAAGAAACTCCTGTCAAAAGGAATAATCCTAAAAGCCCGACAAAAAACTTTTTCATATTACCTCCTTGTTTAATATCTGTAATTTTTTAGATAATTAAACATTTTTTACAAAATATATTATTTTATTTGCAAGAATTTCAAAGAAGATTAAAATTCCTAAAATAAAGAAAAACTCACAAAACATCTAGCATGAGCTTTGCGAGTAAAAATTGACTTAATTTATAATCTTTGGTCTTTCCATTCTTGTATAGACAAATTATACAATTTTTATAAAATAAATGTCAAATAAAAATAATATATATATTAATATTTTTAAGAGGCTAAAAACACAAAAAATCGTAAGAAAGAATTAAAATTTTTATTGTATGAAATAAAATTTTTATATTGTATGTTTTATCACTTTTTCCTATATGCTGAAAAAATCCATAAATTTTAACAAATTTTTCAAAATTTTAATGTTTTTGTTAAAAAATGTTGATTTTTTTGATATTTTTATTATAATTTTAATAAATTATAAAATTTTTACGTAAAGGGAATCAATATGCAAAAGATATTAAGTGTTTTAAGGAAAGCTTGTCAAACATATAATTTAATTGAAGATGGAGATAAAATAGCAGTCGGTTTGTCAGGCGGAAAGGACAGCTTAACTCTTCTCCATGCACTAACATCATATCAAAAATTTAGCGATAAAAATTTTTCGTTGCAAGCAATCGCTGTTGACTTAAGTAATGGACAAAATGATTATTCTCAAATTGAAGAGTTTTGCAAAAAAATTAATACTACATTAAAAATTGTTAATTCTAACATTTTTGAAGTAGTTTTTGATATTAGAAAAGAAAAAAATCCATGCTCGCTTTGTGCAAATATGAGAAGAGGAATTTTAAATAGCACCGCAAAAGATTTAGGTTGCAATAAAGTTGCATTAGGACATCATAAAGACGACCTAATAGAAACATTTTTGATGAGTTTATTTTTTGAAGGACGCATTTCTACTTTTAAACCAAAAGCTTATTTATCAAAAACCGAATTATATGTAATTCGTCCTCTCATTTACTGTGACGAAAGTGATATAAAAAGAGTAAGTAAAGATTATCCAATTTTGATAAATACTTGCCCTGCAGATAAACACACGGAAAGAGAAAATGCAAAAAAATTGCTCGAACAATTAAACAACATTTATCCAAATTGCAAAGAAAAATTATTTAATGCTATTATTCATACAGATAGATATAACTTATTCGATAAAATGTAATTTTTTAATAAATTTATTAAATTTGACAAAAAAATCAACTTTTTTTATAAAAAATTCTATTTTTTTGATAATTTTTGGCATTTATTACTCTTCCTTCTTAATCATTAATCCATCACAAAATATAATTGTGCTAAAAAATTTAAATCATATTGTTTGTTTTCGAATAACTTTGCTACCTTGTTTTTTACATTATTTTATCATTTCATTTGACAACATTTTAAATAATATTTACAATTACTAATGTATAAAAATTAGGAGATTAATTATGGTTACACTTGTTATTTTAGATGGATTTGGTCTTAACAAATCTAAATTTGGTAATGCCATAGCTTCCGCTGGCACACCAAATCTTGATAAATTAAAAGAAAGATATTCGTATGGAGTTTTAGAGGCTAGCGGTAATGCTGTAGGCTTGCCAAAAGGACAAATGGGCAATAGTGAGGTAGGACATTTAACATTGGGTGCAGGACGAGTAATTTTACAAGATTTGCTTAAAATTGATGAAGAAATCAAAAATAAACGTTTTTTTTCTAATGAAAACTTGATAAAAGCAATAAATCATGCAAAAATAAACAATTCTAGTTTGCATATCATGGGGCTTCTTTCTGATGGCGGTGTTCATTCACATATAAATCATCTTTATGCTATTTTAGATATGGCAAAACAGCATGGCTTAACAAATGTTTTCGTTCATGCTTTCATGGACGGACGTGACACTCTTTTTAATAGCGGGAAAGATTTTATTAAAAATCTTGAAAAGCATATTGAAGGCACAACATTCAAAATAGCTTCCATTTCGGGAAGAGTTTATGCAATGGATAGAGAGCAAAGATATGATAGACTGCAAAAAGCATATGATATGCTTGCTTTTGGTGAAAACTATAAACCTATATCACCAAATCAAGCTTTAGAGGAAAGTTACAAAAAAGGAGTTTATGATGAATTTGTTTTACCAACCCTACTTGATAAAAATGGAATAATAAAAGATAATGATAGTGTTATATTTTATAATTTCCGTTCTGATAGGGCAAGAGAACTGACTTTCGCTTTCACTGATAAAAAATTTAATAAATTTAAAACCAAAGATTATAATAACCTACTTTTTTCAATTATGAAAGAATATTCATCAGAATTTAAAGATTTGAATGTAATTTTTCCTCCAGAACAAATAGAAGATAACTTATCTGCAATAATTTCAAATAATAATATGAAACAATTCCACATTGCAGAAACAACAAAATATGCACACGTAACATTCTTTTTTAATGGAGGAATTGAAAAAGCATATAAAGGTGAAGAGAGAAAACTTATTGAAAGCATTGACACTCAAGATTTTTCTTATTACCCTAAAATGAAAGCAATTGAAATAACACAGGAAACTCTTGACGCAATAGCATCTGCGAAATATGATTTTGTGCTTGTAAATTATTCTAATCCAGACATGATAGGCCATACAGGAAATTTTGAGGCCACTAAACAAGCAATTCAATGTGTAGAAAAACAAGCATATGCTCTTGCCCTTGCCACATTAATGGCTGGCGGAACATGTATCATAACTGCAGACCATGGCAATGCAGAATATATGATTGATGAAAAAGGAAATAAAGTCACATCTCACACATCAAACCCCGTTCCTGTCTATATAGTCAATGAAAATAATCCAAAAGTGAAAATCAAAAAAGGAAAATCAATTGCGAACATCGCTCCAACTGTTCTTAAATTATTAGGTTTGGAAATTCCTAAAACCATGATAGAACCATTATTTTAATTTAATAAAATTATTGTTTTTTATAATAAAAACATGAGAAAAATTTTTTTTATTCATAAAATTCTTTAATTTCTATAAAAAACAAGCAAAATTATAGTTTTTTGCTTGTTTTTTTGTTAATTCACTTAAATTATTGTTGTTAAAAATATATAGAAAAATGATTTTATGAACTTAATATTTATATCTTTAATCATGTTTTAAATATACAAAAACAAATTTAATCAAAATTAAGTTAAGAAAATTGAATAGAAATACTATTGATTAATGTAACTATCATACTCTACTATATTCATTTTCTTCATCATCACTACTTTCTAATTGAATGAGTCTATTATAGATTTTTAAAAATTTAGGTCTAATGTATCGTTGAATTAACAACGGCATTACATGAAGGATTGTATTTAAAATAAATATTGGAAGAGATAATGTCCAAAAATAAATACGTGGAAGAATTAAAAAGACCAATAACCCAGCTATAATAGAATAACCATGTAAAAATTCAGCTATACAAGTTTCAGTCAAAAATTTATAAATATATTCTGAATTATTAGGTTCTTGGATTTTATTTTTAGCAAAACCACCAAGTTTTCCAAGTTCTGGAACTTTATCCTTCCACTTCTTGATTTTTAATTTTAAGTAAAGTTTATTTTCTTTTGGAAATACTTTATATCTTTTTTTCAGCGGACTAAAAAATTTTGATGGAATAATTCGAGTAAAAATTGTTATAAGTGCAGAAGCAATTCCGCAAATTAAAATAGCAATTAACAACCACAAAAACATATTCCCTATGCTTACACCGATATTCTGAACATAGAAAATATTTCCTGTTATTATGATTGATAATGAAATTAATAATATAACAAAATATAATTTCATTTTAACTCCTTTTTTAATTTGCCCTATTTTATTTGGTTTTTAACTCTATATTATTATAATATCATTTTTTTTATAAAAAATCAAAATCTTTTAATAATTAACTTTATAAAAATTATAAAAAATATTTTATTAAAATTATTGACTTTAAGATAAAACTATGCTATACTTTTAAAGTCAATATGTGCAGGTGTAGTTCAGTGGTAGAACACTAGCCTTCCAAGCTGGTTGCGAGGGTCCGATTCCCTTCACCTGCTCCATACGGGCTTCCATAGCTCAGCTGGATAGAGCAATGCCCTTCTAAGGCAGAGGTCGAAGGTTCGAATCCTTCTGGGAGCACCATAATATGGTGGTCGTAGTTCAGTTGGCAGAACGCCAGATTGTGGCTCTGGAGGTC
>CALWCW010000062.1 GCA_944376495.1 uncultured Clostridia bacterium
TTCCATAGCATGTACCCCCTTGTTTACTATTAGTATATACCAAAAAAATTATTTTGAGCAACATTTTTTGAAAATATTTTTATTTATTTGTCGACTTTTTTTCACTAGTTAAAAAGAGCAAAAGTCAAAAAATTAAGCATTTTTATACCCTTTCTTTTTAATCACGGATTGAAAGATATTAAAAAATACCCATTTCGACTTTTGCTCATATTTGATCATTTTGGAAATTAATAAAGGATTTTAAGCCATGCACATACATTTTGCATGCCAATTTATTATCTTTAACTTTCCGCAATGATTAAATCGTTGGATTTATCACAACTATCCCTGAGTCACTGTTCATCATAGCAAAAAACCTTCTTCTACAATTAAAAATAGGCAAAGGGTAGTTGAAAAAGCTGTAACATTGGTTAAAATTTAGATTACAAGGCATAGTTTTCTCCTTAAGCCCTCTAAATATGTATATGCAAATAGAAAACAAAATGTGAAAAATATATCAACTATTTTTAAAGTGCAATTAAATTTGTAAAATCGCCTGATTAATAAATAAAAATAAGACACATTTTTGAAGTGAACCCCAAAAGTTGGACAACTTAAGGAGGTTCACTTCAAAAATCTCTATGTGGTCTTTTATTATAAATAATATTGTTTTTTAATCAAATTCAGTAAAGATATTTAGAACACATTCTAATTATTTTACCTATATAACTAGGTTTATTTTTCTATACCAAGTATGTAGTCACTTGTGACACCAAAAATCTCAGTCATACGAATCAGTGCCTTTACATCAGGATAACTCTTCCCCAGTTCCCATAAAGACACAGTATCTTGACTTACAAAGAGAAGTTCGGCCAGCCTCGTTTGACTAAGCCCTTTTTCTCGTCTGAGTTCCCTAATATTTTCTCCAATAGTCATAATAGAATTATACGAATAAAATTCGTTTTTATGTTGATTTATGAAGAATATTCGTATATACTTGATATGAACTATAATAAATATTAGGGTGCTTAAATTAGCCTCCTTTACCCTTACCACAACCGATGACACCATAATAAACCTTGATGGCGAAAAAATTTCAAAAGGAAGTTTTGAATTTAAAGTCCTTCGTCAAGCTCTCCCCATACTAGTTTCAGAAAAATTTTTAAAAAGGTAAAAAACTCCAACTACTCATTTATCAAAATAACGCTGTAAACTGGTCAGGGTGAATTAAAAAATTAATTCCTGCAAGAAACAAAATATGAAGCGGATAGAAAAGATAAAAAAAGTATTTCAAATTTCCCTTTCCACGTTCTCCATTATAAAGCAAAATAAATATTACTGAAAGTAAAGATAAAAATTGCCTTTGACTTGAAGTTATTGCAATTATAACTAGACAAAGTACGAACAAAAGTAAGTTTATCGGCGGATTATTTTCACTTTTTAATTTGTTTACACTGGGCAAATAAAAATCATAAAGTCGGACCGTTACAGGCAGTAACACCCCAGCAAACCCATAATCAATAATAATTCCAGAAAAAAAACACAAATAAATTGACAACGCAAGTACAGAAATAAGAAAAAAAGTAGACAAAGTAGCTTTCTTTTTGTTATTTTGAACCACTCCCATTTTAAGTGCATCTATAGAATAAATCAAAAGACAGGACAAGGAAAAAGTAATTAAAATGTCGCCATACAATATGTCATAAAGCACAGAATAAACAATACTTGTAATTAAGCCCAACCCAAAAATTAAAATAAAATGATTTAATTTATTTTTTGTATAAAAGCAACCTTCTGCAAGCATCCAAGCAAATATCGGCATTGCAAGTCGACCAACTGCACGAAGTATATAGACATCTGGGAAAATTATAACACCTAAATGGTCAATAAACATAAATACACAAGCCAAAATTTTGAGTGCATTACCACTTAAGAATCCATATTTTAAACTCATGTAATTATTATACTTAAACCGTCACAATTTGTCAATTTTTTAATATTTTTTAACTTATAATGATAAAAAAATCAAGTCTATGTACTCATATATGTAACCCAATTTCTAATTACAAAATTAGCATTTATTTGATAAAGTTTCAACTAACACCTATGCAAAAAATTAGTATAAAATTTATTTAACATAAAAATAAATTTGCTATATAATTTTAGTAGTTGTTATAAAAAAGGAGAGAAATATGAGAAAAAATTTTGGAGCAAAAACATGGCTTTACCTAGAGCCAGTGCTTATCCTCGCAACCTATAACGAAGACGGAAGTTATAAGAACCTGCTTCCATTATGCCCAATTACCTTAGAGCTGTCTTGGCAGAACCTTGTAGCCTTCCACTGTTCGCTTTCGCTCACCATGCTATCGCATGAAAAAACTCCACTTTCGTGGAGCTTTTTGGTGGAAGTTATAGGGCTCGAACCTATGACCCTCTGCTTGTAAGGCAAAAATTAAAAACGCTATATTCCTTATAAATAAAGGAAAGTAGGTTTTTTTGACTAAACTTTTGACTAAACTTTTTACACAAGTTATAACACAAAAAATACTCCATATCGACAGGGAGCAAGCCGTAGATATAGAGTACTTTTTGCAGTAAAATAACATAGGATAAAAGACGTTACGCATTTTTTTTGCGACGTCGAAATTTTTAGTTATATTTTTATTACTATCTTTTTATCTAAAAACAAACTAAAAATATAATAATATTATAGGTTAAAAATACTAAATCGTCAACTCAATTTAACTTATTTTCTAACAAATGTTTTTTATATTCCAGAAATGCATATATACTATTAGCGTCAAATTCATTCTCTAAAATAAAATTATAATATTCTTCAATGACTTTTAACCTGTCTATATTTGTTATATCTAACTTAACACAAATAGTATTGTTTTCTTTTTTGTGTTCGTTTTTATTCCTTTTCATAAATACTCCAAAAAATGTATTACATTTTATAATATTTTCGGTTAAGTGTTACTATTGTCAAGTAATACACTTACACGCAAGCTCGCTCTCGCGAGGCTTGCGCGTGTTAAATTGTACTTATCATCCAAGTATTTATTTTTGTGCATTCAAATGCGCAAAAATTTAATTATAAAAACCATTCTCAATAAGCTCATGCTTTAAATACTTTTCAAAGTCTTTCTTACAAAGCGAAACAAATTGCCTACTAACTCCAAAATTTTTTGCAGTTTCTGATATATTTAATGTCTTCAAGTAATCACACAAAATTTTGTATTTTTTATTCTTTATATCATTTTTCCTTTTTTTTACAAAACCCTTTGCTTGATCTAAAGCATAGTTTAAAGAAATATCTTTCTTAAAACTACAACATTTAATCAAAGCATTTTCTATACATTTTTTTAAACAATCTTTGTTTAAAAATAGATCAAATTTTTTTTCGCTATTCTCGTCTACTATAATATCAGACAATGTATAATTATCACTACTAGTATTTAGATCAGCATCTAAAGATAATAAAGTATAATCAAATTTAAAATACCTTCTACCTACACCAGTTTTATATATACTATCAATATGTGTAAGCATACCATAACGAGCATATTCAAGTACAAAAGTTGAATATGTAGCCTTACTCTCGTCAAAATTATCAATATGTTTTAATACATTGATAATACCTTCTTGAATAAGATCATCTTTTAAATATCCAAATTTTTTAAAATATTTAGAAAAACAAAATAAAGTCATTGTTTTAATTTCATTATACTTATCATCTGAAATATTTTGAACCATAAATATATAAATCCTTTTAAAATTATTTTGTGAAGCAGTTGTATAAAAACATATTTTGTGAAGCAGTTTATGAAGCAATGACCGATCGCTATAACCCTTATAAATAAAGGAAAATAATGCTTGTGAAGCAGTAGCGTAAAAGGTAATACTATACTTTTACGCTACTGCTTCACAAAATTTATAGTATTTTTAACCCTTTATTGCTTGTATTTATACTCAGGGCTAGCCCTGAAACCCACAAGGAGCGTTGCCCCTTGACCCGTTTATTTTCTCGCCGAAAGGGCAGTCCGCCCCGGAACGTTGTCCGGGACAGACAAACAAATTATTATACTTGTAGAATTGTCAAGGGCAGAGCATAAACCGCTTACGCTATTTATACGTTCGCCGTTGGCTCACTCTCTGCTTTTTCCTTGACAATTCTCCTGCGTTTATTATTCAAAAGTTAAACTTTTATTTATATTCTCTCAAAGCTCGATCAAAACTGTCCTCAGTCCAATAAAGATTTTGAATTAACATCACTAAACACCTTAAACAATCTTTAAAAATCTCATCGGCTTTTGGAAAATAAAAATCACAAAGCCAATCAGCATAATTTGTTGTTTCATCTAAAGTATGACCACAAGACATATATTTCATTACATCTGAAATAAGCATTGTTTTATTTTGTTGTTTTTTCTCTCTTTTCATATCTGTTTACCTTCCTTTTAAAATTACTTTTTATTTGGTGTGTAAAAAGGACACACAACCACGCTTACATTAAAACTTTGTTTACAAGAACAAATACATTTTAAACACTTTTTGTTGTATTGTATTTTATTTGTTTTTGAGTTTATAAAAAACTCATTTTCTTGTTTAAATTTTTCACTATTTACTTTTTGACCCATTTTTAAAATAACCCCTTTCTGACCTACCCTTTTTTCAAAATTTACTCACTACAATCAATTTTTCAAAGTATGCTCGAGTAATTTATCATATTACACATATCGTGGCTTAAATCGAAGATTTTTTAACATTTATTTGTTTGATAAATTGTTGTACTTATTGTCGAATATAAGCTGTATGTAACCATGTTTAAAGTAACAATATAACCGAGCTTTTCAAGTGCTACACCATGTTTGCAAGCCTCTTCTAGACTATCAAAACTCTTTGACCTTCCAGAATGTTTGATTTCATACTTTGTAACCATATACCTTAACCCTCCTTTTTAAATAAATTTTAACGATTTTTTCGTTAACTCGACTTTATATTATCATATTTTTCCATAATCTCAAAACAATTTAACGATTTTTTCGTTAAAAAATAAAAAAAAATTATAACTATTGAAATAATAATCACAAAAAGTTATAATTTATCTGGAGGTATAAATATGAAATTAAAAGAATTTAGACAAAAATCAAATAAAAGTCAACAAGAAATGGCAAAAATTTTAAACATGTCGCAAACCGGTTACAATGGATACGAAACAGGAAAAAGTGAACCAAACATCGAAACACTTAAAAAACTTGCACAATATTTTCACACGACTATTGACAACCTAGTAGACAACGAAACACCCTACTTGATAGACAAAAGTCAATTTACACAAACACAGCTCAACATAATCGAGCAAATTAAAACACTACAAGAAGAAGCTTGCCAAAAAGTCGAGGCATACATTATAGGACTAAAATCTGCCGAAGAAGAAAAACAAAGAATTATCAACCTATACAACAAAAGGAGTTAAACATGAAAAATCTAATTGAATATATAAAAACAAATTGAGTTAATACAAACAGCTATAAAAGGATATGAAGAAAATCTCCAGCCATTTATCATATCTAACAATACACAGTCAAAAGAACAAACAAAAAAGCCTACTCAAAATATCAAAGATGAAGGAGTAGGAACTATGAAAAAAAATTGTTATCACAGAAAGGACGGAAGATGGCAATATTCTAGACAAGAAAACGGAGTACTATACTACACTATTGCCAATACCTACCGCGAACTTTTAGAAAAAATTAAACAAATCAAACCTAAACAAATAAAACAAATTAAAAATGTAAAAACAAAAACCTTAACATTTTTTAGTTATTATAACTTTTATATAGATACTTATGTTAAAACAAAAAAAATCAAAAATAAAACTGTCAATGTATGGCTCAGAGAAAACAAGCAATATATACAACCATATTTTCAAAAAATGCCTTTAGACAAATTACATTCAGAGAACATACAAAAATTTTTAAATCAGATTGATAAAGAACGCACGCAAGAAATTTTATATCAACACATAATCAAAGTTTTAAAAAAGGCATATATCACAGGTAAAATCAAAAAAGATATAACACTAGGAATAGAAAAACCTATAAAAACAAATACACAAGTTAGAAAACCACTAACTATCGAAGAACAAGAAAAACTTATCAATCATATTAAAGATACAAAATTATATGCTTTTGTCATGTTTTCACTAATTGTTGGAAGCAGAAGAGAAGAAACAATCAAATTTAATCTCCTGGAAGACCTAGACGAAGAAAAACAAACAATACATATAAAAGGTACAAAAACAAAGAATGCAGATAGATATGTATATGTTACAAAAGAATTCATACAATTTTTAAAAACAAATATGAAAGCAAATACATTTGATTTCAATATAGGATACCCAACACATGAGCTAGGAAAAATATTCCAACAACTATATATAAAAAACTGCCTACATGGATTAAGGCATACATGCTCAGCAAACCTATATTTTTTAAATGCTAAAGATAAATATAGGCAATTACAGCTCGGACATAGTAGCATAGTAACAACAAATAACATCTATACAAACATAAAAGAAAACATACCAAAGGCTAAACTGCTTGAATTATACGGGAATTTATACCCTACATTTGACCAAACTTTTGACTAGACTTTTGAAACAAACTAAAACACAAAATAAAAATAGACACTATATATTGTGTTATATAATGTCTATTCAATACAACTGGTGGAAGTTATAGGGCTCGAACCTATGACCCTCTGCTTGTAAGGCAGATGCTCTCCCAGCTGAGCTAAACTTCCTTATTTATTGTTTGCTTAAATAATATATCAAAAAATATATATCTTGTCAACTCTTTTTCACAATCTTTTTAAAAA
>CALWCW010000063.1 GCA_944376495.1 uncultured Clostridia bacterium
GCTACTTCTCGTTATAACAGCACAAATTTGACTTATCACTACAGAAGCAAAAATGAAGAATTAATCAATTTTTCAAATTATGCCTTCTATGATGGGAATTTGCAAATTGCACCAAACATTTCAAAAAATATAGGAAGTAAACCAATTGAAAGAATTAAAGTCAATGGCAAGTGGCTCGGAAGAAGAAATGAAGAAGAGGCAAGTGCTATTGTAACACTTCTAAAGAAACTCATAAAAAACAAGAAAAATAAATCATCTATTGGAATTATTACGTTTAACACAGAGCAGGAAAATGCTATTGAGGATGCTATTGATAATGAATGTAAAAAAGATACAATTTTTAGAGATGCTTTCATTAGAGAGCAAAACAGAAAAGAAAATGGTGAGGACACATCAATATTTATTAAAAATCTTGAAAATGTCCAAGGTGATGAACGTGATATAATAATTTTCAGCATAGGATATGCAAGAAATGAATATGGAAAAGTTGTTGCTCATTTTGGACCACTATCAGTTGAGGGTGGTGAAAATCGTTTAAATGTGGCAATAACACGTGCTAAAGAAAAAATTTATGTAGTCACTTCAATAGAACCTGAAGAACTGCAAGTTGAAGGCACAAAAAATGCAGGACCAAAAATTTTCAAAAATTATTTAAAATATGTTCGTGCGATTTCAAATAAAAAGTATAAGGAAGCAAGTTTTATTTTAGAAAGTTTTAAACCAACCCTTCCACAGTCCAATGATGTCA
This sequence comes from uncultured Clostridia bacterium, assembly GCA_944376495.1. Lineage (GTDB taxonomy): Bacteria > Bacillota > Clostridia > Christensenellales > UBA1242 > Caccovivens. The sequence goes on from CALWCW010000063.1 coordinate 749, forward strand.
TTGTGTTAAATGGTCTTGAAAATGAAATAAAAGCAGAACTTGTAAAACTTGGATATGATGTTGAAACTAATTTAGGAAATACTGATTATAAAATTTCGCTTGCTGTTTATGATAAAAAACTTGACCGCTATTTACTTGGTATTGAATGTGATTACACCGCTTTTCAAAGCAGTGACTCAATTCTTGAACGTGATGTTTATAGAAATAAATTTTTATCTTCAAGAGGCTGGTCAATTATGAGAGTTTGGAGTCGAGATTGGTGGCTTAATAAATCACGAGTTATTCAAAATATAGTAAAAACAATAAATAATAATAAGAAAAAACTCGAAAATTTCTAATTTTTAATAAATATAAATTAATAAAAAAATTAAAATAAATATTAAAAAATTAAAATATTAAAATATAAAAAAATAATATAAAAAAATATTTAATAATTCAATTTTAATTAAAAAAATAAAAAAAATGAATCAAATTTTAATAAATTTTATATTTTAATAATGTAAAAGTTGATAATTATAAAATTCTCCTTACATATTTTAGGAGAATTTTTTTTGTAGCATTTTAGCAAATTTAAAATATATATGATAATGGGGGTTGTGCGTTTTTACTTAGGAGAAAATGTGAGTAATACTGTAATTACTATAATAGGACTTTCATTTATATTTTTAATGACAACACTTGGCAGTGCAGTAGTCTTTCTTTTTAAAAATAATATAAATGAAAAAGTAAGAAGTATAATGTTAGGTTTTGCCTCTGGTCTTATGATGGCGGCGTCCGTTTGGTCACTTATAATACCTGCAATAGAGCAAAGTGATTTTATGGGTAACTTAAATTTTGTTCCAGCCGCAGTTGGAATTTTACTGGGTTGTATTTTTTTAGTTTTAATGGATAAGATAATTCCTTATTTTTTAAATAAAGATAAAAAATTTGACAATCATTTTCAAATGAAAAAATCGACCAAACTTTTTATTGCGGTCACACTCCATAATATTCCAGAAGGGCTTGCTGTTGGGCTTGCATTTGGTAATGCATTTTTAACGAGTGGTCAATCTGTTTTTATTTCGGCTTTATGGCTTGCAATAGGAATAGGAATCCAAAATTTTCCAGAAGGTGCAGCCATAAGTTTACCAATGAAAGATGAGTTGAAAAGCAAAAAGAAAGCCTTTTTATATGGGACTTTGAGCGGTGCTATAGAACCTATTATGGCTTTAATTGGTATTTGGCTATCGACTTCGCTATCAAGTTTAATGCCTTGGTTTTTATCTTTCTCCGCAGGGGCAATGCTTTTTGTAGTTGCCGAAGAACTTTTACCTGATGCAAAAAACAATAAATTTGCATATATAGGGTCGTGGGGATTTATTTTTGGTTTTGTTTTAATGATGATACTTGATGTTGCATTAGGTTAAAAAGCATAAAAAACTTAATTCAACAAACAATAAATATACTGAAATGAATATTTGTTTTAATAATTTTAAAGCAAATTAATTTCAGATATTTTATACATATCAGATTTTTTAGAAATTTAAAAAGGTTTTAAATGGCATATTTTAATTATCATGCAAAAATAAAAAGATTAATAATGGAAGGACAGCTTTGTGGTTATTCATTTGTAGATGAGTATAATGGAATCAAACCTGCTCTTGTTTTATATTTTAAAAATTATAGACCCATGCCTATTAGAGATTATCGTTGGGAAGAATATTTGCCAATTTTGATGATGTTTGATCAAAAACAAGAATTAAATATAAATTTAAAAGATGACGACCAAGAGGAGTGATTTTTCTAAATAAAAAGACTTAAAAAAATAAAAAAATAATTGACATCTTGTAAAATATTGTAGTATAATAATATCAATAGGAGGGCAAAATGGCAAATTCAAAAAAGAGTAAAAGTAAATCTTCAAGTAGTTCTAGTTCTTCAAAGAAAACTGTATGGAGTTTAAACAAGATTTCATTTTGGACTATAGTTGCTGTTACAATTCTTTACGCTGTTGCATTAATTTTATCTGCAATCAATGCGTCTAGTTTGGCTGCTGCTGTTAAGGCATTGCAAGGAATCGCAACTGCAATAATGGTTATCATTGTTTCAATCCTTGCTTGGCGATATGTTCGTCCAAAGCAAGTGGTATGGAAAGTTCTGTATGCTATTTGTTTATTAATAGTTATTGCCGGAATCATTGTTCCATTGATTTTAATTTAAAAACTTTTTTTCAGGAAACGACATAATATGTCGTTTTTTTATTATTTTTCTTATTACTTTTATAATTTTAAAAGAATCAAATAATATTTTTCTTTATTTTAAATAATTTTATTTTAATTAAAAGTTATTTGAACGAAATTTATTAAACAAGAATATAAAATACTATGTTCTCAAAAATTATTTTAAATCAAACAAATTTACATAATAATATAAATTGCATTAAAAAGATAGTCAATAACAAGCAAATTTGTGTTATGGTCAAGGCAGAAGCTTATGGTCATGGAGCAAAAGAGGTAGTCAATATTTTAAATAAAGATATTGATTATTTTGGTGTGTCAAATCAGACTGAAGCTGAAGAAATAAGACCAGAAACAGATAAACATATCATTGTCTTTGGTGCTTGTGATAATTATCTAGAGTGTATGAAGCAAGACATTTCATTTGCTCTATTTTCTTTTAATGATGCAAAGAATATAATTAAATTGGCAAAGAAAAATTCGCTTTATCCAAGATTTCATCTTTGTATTAACTCTGGCATGAATAGATACGGAGTGAAGAAAATAAAAGATTATGTGAAGATTTTAAACCTTTTATTAAAAAATAATATAGAATTAGAGGGGATTTATACTCATTTTTCTTCATTAACCACAGATGAAAGTTACACCGAAAGACAGAAAAAAATCTTTTATGAATTTATCTCTCTTTTACCAAAAAACTGGAAAACAATAAAACATATTGGTGGCGGTAGAAGCATTTTTACTGATATTGACACAGATATGTATCGTGTCGGACTTGAATGTTATGGGTATGGTAATGAATTTGTTAAACCTGTTATGAGTATTAAAAGTCGTATTGTTGATATTCAAAAGGTAAATCATGGTGAACACGTCGGTTATCTTTGTGGATTTACCGCCTCTAAAGACATGCTTGTTGCAACCATTCCTCTAGGATATGGTGATGGTTTGCCTAGAAAATTATCTAACAAATTAGTTATAAAAATAAATGGAAAAGATGCGAAAAGCACGGGCAATATTTGTATGGACGCTTTTATGGTTGATATAACAAATATTAATTGCAAAATAGGTGATGAGGTGAGTATTATGGAAGATGCCTCTTCAATCGCACCACTTATAGAAAGCACAGAATATGAGGTTTTGACAAATTTTAATAAGTTTAGAGGTGAGCGAGAAATTATTTAAAATGTTTAAATTAAACATACTTTACTTTTCTTTATGAATATGCTATAATATAAGTGTTATGAAAAAGGAGAAGTATAGTTTAAAAGAAGACATAAAAGAAGAACTTAAAGATTCATCTTCAACTATTAAATCAACTGATTTAATCATAGATGATAATATAGATGATAAATATACAAGTTATGTCTTAAATAAGTATAAAGATGGGCAAATGAAAAATAAATGGTTTATTTGGTCAGGTGTTTTTTCAATCCTTTTTTCAATTGCCTGCGTTATCGGGGCTATAGCTGTTGGTGTTAGTTTTGCTCTTTCTAGTGACTATCTTCGCCAACTTGCAAGTCAAAATCAATTCAATTATGATGCAGAGAAAACAAAAACTATTATTATTTGTGTAGTTCTTGCAATAATTGGTATAATTGGACTTTTTGTTGGACTAAAAATAAAGTCCTACAGTCATTATTCAAAAGAAGAACTTATTGAAAATGTTTTTTCAATTATTGTTTTTTCTATATTGCAAGTTATATTCGGAGGAGTAATCTTTGTCATTTTGACTTTAATTGGATATTTTGTTGGTATTGGTAGTGATTATGGGGTGATTTATTATAACCGTATTGATAATTCTTCTCAAAAGCAAAAACAACTAATGGATGCTAAAGTTCTATATCAAAATGAACTTATTGATTACGAGGAATATACAAAATTAAAAAGTAAAATTTTGCATGGCACAGATATTTTTGATGAATATTGATAAAAAAGACGATTAATATTATTTGTGAAATATTAATCGTTTTTTATTATTATATGTTTTTATGAGCTTATGTTTAGTAGATGAAAATAAGTGAGGTATGAAGAGTAATAAAAAATGAATGGGAATTGGTAAAGTATTGAGAACTAGGCTTGGAAACAAACATTTTTGCTTTGCAAAAATGTTTTTGATGCTTACTTGTAAGCATCATCCAAGCGGACATCCTGTCGCTTGGGTTTCCAAGCCGTAACCCTCAACCTTACTCAACTCAAATCAATTTTTAATATTTTTCATTGTTTTTTATAAATAAAATATGTTAAATTATTTTAAAATTTTATCTTTTTATGTTTTAATCATCAGCATAATTATCAAAATAGCCTGTAATTAAAACTATAGGTGTTCCTTTATCACCACTGCCACTAGTGAGGTCGCTTAAAGACCCAAGAAGGTCAGTGAGTCTTCTAGGTGTTGTTCCTAGAGATTCATTTTTATTTTTTAAATCTTTAGACTTTTGACTTATAAGTGATTTCATTGCCTTGATTGCTTCTTCACCATTAAGGTCACCAATTTGATTATCAGCAATATATTTTAATTTTAATTCATTAGGAGTTCCTTCAAGTCCAGAGGTATAGGCAGGAGATACAACTGGGTCTGCAAGTTCCCAAATTCCACCAACTGGGTCTTTAAAAGCACCATCTCCATAAACCATACATTCCATTTTTACTCCGCTTACTTCATTGAGCCTTTTTTGCAGTTTTTGAACAAACTCTTCTGTGTTTCGAGGGAATAATTTTAAAACATTATCTGTTGAAAGATTTGAACCTAAAACACCATATTTTTCGTTAAAACCGCTTCCGTTAATAGATTCATTAAGAATTTCATGCAAACAAATAACTTTTTCAGCACCTTTCTTAAGCAAAAGGTCTTTATTTCTAAATCTTGAATGTATGTCTGCCGAGATAATTTTTTTAGAATAATTCAAGATAGTTGTGGGGTCATTAGATAAAATTATTTCGCATTTGTCACCGCAAATATCTTTATATAATTTTATATAGTCCATATCAGTAAAAGGGTGTTTAACCTCTTTTGCAATGTCGTAAAATTCTTTTTCAGTAAAAGTTTGATTAAAATTTGTAATACCAAGGTCATATAATCTATCAATAGATATTAACGGATTTCCGACTTCATCAAATGGGTAGGAAAGTTGCAAGACAATTTTGTCACACCCCTTTGCAATTCCTTTTAAAATATTTGAAAAACGATTTCTTGATAAAATAGGGAATATTACACCGATAGTTCCTTCTCCAAGTTTATTTCTGACATCTTGAGCAATATCATCAATAGTTGCAAAATTACCCTGACTTTTTGCAACAACAGCCTCGGTAACGGCAACTATATCACGGTCTTTTAATGTTATATTTGCTTCTTTGACAGCATTCATAACACTTTCAACTGTGATATCTACCAGATCATCTCCAGCACGAATAATTGGTGCTTTAATTCCACGTGATGTTGTTCCTATAAATTTCATATAAATTCTCCTTTCTAGATTAGTTTAACACAATTTATATCAATTAAAAAATAAATTTAGAAGAAAACTAAAAAAAAGACAATAATTTTACAAAAAGATATTGAAATTTTTATTTTTCAATGATATAATATTTTTGAGAAATAAATTGACAAATTTCACAAAATAAATTAATAAAAGGAGATTAAAAAAATGTGGCCATTCGGACGTAAAAAGAAAAAAGAAGAAAAGAGAAAAAAAGAGGAAGAAGCAAAAAAGGTTGAAGTTAAAAAAGAAGAAAAAAAGACAAACGCTAACCAAGTAGAAAAAGAAGAAAAAGTTAGGAAAGAAACAAAGATTGCCTCTTCAGAACAAAATAGTCAAAAACAAGCTGTAAAAAATGAGAAAAAAATTGAAAATAAATCTACTGAAACACAAGTAGAAAAAAATGATAAAGCTGAAGAAACAGTAGAAAGTGTTGATAAAAAAGGGAAAAAATCTGTTTATCGTGTCATTTATGATAAAGAAGATAAAGAATGGAAAATCAAAAAAGATGGGGCTAAAAGAATTATAGATAGCAAAAAAACTAAAGAAGAAGCTTTAGAAAGAGTTCAAGAACTTAGTAAAAGCCAAGATACTAAATTCGTTGTTTATAAAAAAGACGGAAAATTTCAAAAAAAGGCTAATCTTAATTTAAAAAATGATGATTAATTTTATTGCTGAAGAATTGTCCGCTGATTAATCAGCGGACAATTCTTCAGCATTATTTATTTATAAAATGCAAAAAAAGATAATTTTATCAAAAGAAACAATTATAATAATAGTAAGAGGTTAAAATATGAAAACAAAAATAATCACACTAAAAAATGATGTAAAATTAATTTATACATATGTGAAAGAAGTAAAAGGATTTGATTTAAATTTTATATTTCAAGCAGGAGCATTAAATGATTTTGAAAATAAAAATGGAATTGCTCATTTTAGTGAACATGTTTTAGCAAGCGCATTATCGACAAAAAACTGGACTAGACAGGAAAGACGAACAGAGAAGAATAAATATTTGAGAAGTAATGCTGGAACAAATTTATATGAAATGAGAATATATTATCAAGATTCAGAGGAAGAAATTGAAAATATTTTAAATTTATTGACAGATCCTTTTGAAAATCTTTTATACAATAAAGATGAAGCGGAGAGTGAAAGACAAATAATATTAGATGAAGTGGCTACTCGAAGGAAAACAAATAATTATGAATTAACGCAAACTATATACAAAAATATATCGATTGATAAAGTTTGCAATAGAATAAGTGAAGGACTTGTTGGCGGAACAGCAGAATCTATTAAAAATATAAGTGTAGATGATATAAAAAGATATATAGAAACGTATTGCACTCAAAACAATTTAACTATTGTTTTTAGCGGGCACATAAAAAAGAGTAAATTAATAAAATTATTAAACAAATATTTGAAACGAATTAAAGTTAAAGGGTTAAAAGGTTATGACTTTGAAGATTATAAAGGCTATAAAAAACCTTGTTATATTAATCAACCAGCAGTAGAAGACAATAAATCTTTAATGCATGTTATGTATTTATATAGTAAAAGAGAAAAATACACAAATTTAAGGGATTATTACATTAAAAATCTACTCCAGTGCTGCTTAAGTGAAAAGTTATTTGATTATTACAGAACAAAAAGAAACTATTGTTATAATGCCTATGCAATATTATCAGACCCCAATTATTACAATAGTTGTGAATTTTTTGTAGTTTGCAATAATGATGTTATAGATAAAGTTGTTTATGAATTTAATGATTTTTTAAAATTCTATTTTGAAACAATTGATGAAGAATTATTTTTAAAGCATAAAAAAAGATTATTAAAATTGACGAATTATGACTATGCAACTTTAAGTCAGATTTCTTCTACAAATTATTTTAATTATGAGATGTTTAATAAAATGATAACAGATAATGAAATAATCAAAACTATAAAATCAATATCATATCAAGATATTATAAATTTAAGTAAGGAAGTTTTTAGAGTTCAACCTTATTTGATTGTTTTAAATAATGATAATAAATTAAAAGATTTTGATTATAAAAACTTTTGCAAAGAAATAAAAAACACACATAAAATTGTTTTTAATCAATAATTTAAGGAAAAATACAATAATTTAAAGAAAAAACACAATTTTTTCAATAAAAATTGTGTTTTTTTTGTTGTCCTTAATAATTTTTTATTACTCTATAATATTAATCTTTTCTTTTAATGTTTTTATTATAAAATTAAAAATGTCATCTATTGATTGAGTGGCATCTATTGTCACAAAACGTTCTTTTTCTAATTTTGAAATAAAATCGTAACCTTTTTTTACATTTTCATGAAAATCCAACCCTTCTTTTTCAATTCTATCTAAATTTTCATCAAGTTTTGCTTTTCTTTGGAAGGCAATTTTAGGTTCTATATTAAAGTAAAACGTTAGATTTGGTTTTAAATCTCCAATAATTATTTCAGTTAAATCAAGAATTTGCTTTGGAGTCATAATTTTTCTTGCCATACCTTGATAAGCAATTGTTGAATCATAAAATCTATCAGCAATGACAATTTTTCCATTTTCTAAAGCGGGTTTAATTATTTTATTAACAACTTCGCTTCTTGCTGAACAGAAAAGTAAAAGTTCAGTCATTGGTAAAGGTTTGTCATCTTCATAATTCAAAAGCAATTTTCTTATTTCTTCAGCGAGGGGAGTTCCGCCCGGTTCTCTAATGAAAACAAAATCACTTTTATTTGGTAAAGAATTGATAAAATCTTTTAATTTTGCAATTTGCGTAGATTTTCCACAGGCTTCTCCACCTTCAAATGTTATAAAATATCCTTTTTTCATGTTTGATTTTGTCCTTTAATTAATCAAGCAAAAGTTTATTCATGGTGATGTCCGCAATCACAGTCTTCATCATCACAACAATCAATAAATTCAATATATTTATCAAGATTAAAAGCTTTATAGAAGTTTTCAGGCATATTTTCGGTTGTTGTATAGCCTGGTTCAGCGACTAAAACTTCTGGTATTCTGTTGATAACAGATGCACAAGTAAGTTCGACAGTTGAAGGTCTTTCAATTACAACACGAGTTGAAGGTTCGCCCTCAATAGTCCAATCATTACAATCAAATTCATCTTTGTTATAAACTTTCCCAATACATTGAGATTCAATAATAATTCCTTCTTTTGTTTCAGTTGTTACTACAGCACTCATTCCAGTGCAGTAACCTTTAGGAATTGTCATATTTAAAGTAGAACTAAAAATTTCATCTTTTGCAATTTGAGGAACTGTTTTTTGAGATTGTCTTGTAACATGAAGTCCAAGTTTTGAACAAAGCCAACCATTTACATTCCACATATAACTTGGAAGATATTTTCCTGAATTGATGATTTTTTTGCGTTCTTCATCAGAAATTTCATCGGCTGATGCGATTTTTTCTTGAAATTCATCTTGACTTAATCCAGCACCATGGACTTGAGCAAGTGAAATACCATAATCTTCAACGTTATAACTTGATTTTCCTTTAATTTTAGTGATTTTGTGAGTTGCTCCAGCAAGGACACTTATTAAGTTTCCCCAAAAAACATCTTGGTATCCGCTACCACAAATTGTGCAACCATTTTCCTTTGCAATTTTATCAAGTTTTTTTGCAAGTTTAGGATTAGAATTTTGTGCAAAGAATGCTTCTTCACAAGTTGAAATTACATTAACTCCATTTCTCGCACAAATTTCATAGATAGGGTAGTTTTCACTAAATATGCTTGTTGTAGTCACAATTGCAACATCAACTTCATGTTTTTGTAAAAACTTTTCAAATTCTTTTGCATCTTGAACTTTTACATTCAAATCTTTGTCCCACTCAATAATGCTCGCAATATCTTTTCCGATAATGTCTTTTGCAATATCAAAAGCACCGACAATTTTAACTCCTTTTTCAAGAGCATATCTCAATGTGTATTTACTCATCTTGCCACAACCATATTGAACCATTGTAATTTTTCTCATATTTACCTCCAATTTAGAGTATATCAATTTTTCATAATTTTAACAAACAAAAATAATAAAAACAAAATCTTTTTTATTTTAATCTTTTAAATATAATCAAAAATAATTTTTAATGTGATTAAGAAGTAATAAAATTTTATATGGATTTTGATTATTTTTATTTGAAATATTGAAAATTAATGCAAATTTAACAAAAATTAATAAAAAAGTGTAAAATTTTATTATTATTTGGATTTTATATTAAATTTTTTGATTTTTTTTAGATTTATTCTTCAGGAGAATTGTCAATAGGATTATTTTTGAAATAATTATATATGGTGCTTGCAAGTGCAGGATTTATTCCAGGGACAGTTTCAAGAAGTTCTATGCTTGCATTTGCAATTTCTTTGCTTGTTCCAAACGCCTTAAGAAGTGCATCACGTTTTTTAGGACCTATTCCATTTATGTCATCTAGAACACTTTTAGTTTGTTTTGCAGTTCTAATGTTTCTATGATATGTTATAGCAAAACGGTGGGCTTCATCACGAACACGTTGCAAGAGGCGTAGTTCAACACTAGCAGGTTTCAATATAACAGGCAGTGAAGAGTGTGGAACAAAAACCTCTTCCAATTTCTTTGCAAGACTTATCATTTGAATTTTATCTTCAAGTTCAAACCGTTTTAAAATTTCATAACAAGATGATAATTGTCCTTTACCACCATCAATAACTATTAAATTAGGCTTTTCTTTAAAACTATCTCCATTTTGTTCAATATAACGTTTTAATCTACGAGTTAAGGCTTCTTCAAGAGAGGCAAAATCGTTTGACCCTTTTACAGTTTTTATTTTAAATTTTCGATAATCTTTTTTGCTTGCTTCTCCATTTTTAAAGACCACCATTGAACATACTTTATTTGTTCCGCTGATATTAGAAATGTCATAACATTCAATTCTTAAAGGAAGTTCTTTTAAGTATAATTTTTCTTGAAGAACCTTTACTGCGCCAATAGAATTATTGTATTTGATTTTTTCTTTTTCAATATGTTTTTCTAAAAATTCTTTTGCATTTTCCATTGCCATATCAAGAAGTGTTTTGTTAATTCCGTGAGGATTTGTGATTATATTTATTTTTTTATTGAAATAATCTAATAAAAGTTGTTTGTCTTGCAACTCGTGTGATAAAATGAGTTCATTAGGAATCATAAGATTTTGGTAAAATTGTATAATAAAATTGAAAAGAGTTTGTCCTTCTTCTAGTTCTGCATCTTGGCAAGGATAAGAAATGATACCTAATATTTTACCGCCACGAACTACCATGTTGGTTATAACTCCACTAAGACCATTAGTGTAATAGGCAAAAACATCTTTGCTGACATCTTTAGGAATATTTGCAACTATTCTTTGTTTAAGTTTGTCTATCATCTTTAATCTGTCACGAATAATGATTGCATTTTCAAAATTTTCATTTTCTGACGCAATTTGCATCTTTTATCTTAAAATTTCTTCAATTTCTTCATCATTTCCGTTTAAAAAGTTAATAACACGTTCGATTTCTTTGCCATATTCTTCTTTTGTAATTTTTTTAGTGCAAGGTGCAGAGCAAAGACCAAGCGAATAATTTAAGCATTCACGTTTAGCCATTGAGTTTTCAGTTATCTTATTATTGCAAGTCCTAATCTTAAAAGCGGTGTTAATTGTTTTTAAAATTTCCCTAGCATCAATGCCCGCAAAATAAGGTCCAAAATATTTTGCACCATCTTTCTTTACTTTTCTCACAATTTCTAATTTAGGGAATGGTTGTTTAGTATCAATTTTTATATAAGGGAACTGCTTTCCGTCTTTAAGAAGAATGTTATAAAAAGGTTGATATTTTTTAATCAAATTGCTTTCAAGTGCAAGCGCATCCATTTCAGAGATTGTAATGAAATAGTCAAAACTATCAATATTGTCAACCATTGCCTGAACCTTGCTTGGTTTTGGTGAGGAGCGAAAATATTGACTTACTCGATTTTTAAGATTCTTTGCCTTTCCAACATAGATTACATTCCCGTCTTTATCACGCATGACATAGACGCCAGGTTTTGTTGTTAAAGTTTTTAATTTTTCTCTTATTTTGTCGTTCATATAATCATTATAACCTAAATTTACAGACTTTACAAATTTTTTGAATTTAATTAATGATATTGTTTAAAATATAAATATGAAACAATATAAAAAACAAAGAAAAAATCTAAACTTTTATTTGTTTGTAAGTAAAAAAATAGTCAAACGGAGAAATTGTTGACTATTTTTTGTTTTTGGTTATTTATTGTTGATTAATTTTGATAAAATTTCTTCTTTTGTCAATTGCAATTGCTCACCACTTAACATATCTTTTAGAGCATACGTTTTACTTTGGACTTCATTTTCTCCAACTACTAATATGAAAGGAATTTGACGTTTGTTTGCTTCTTTCATTTTTGCTTTAAAAGAGCGGTTTTCATAATTTACTTCGCAATTGATTTTTGTGCTAAAATATGCTTGAAGAGTAAGACATTCTTCTATTGTTTCGCCAAGTGGAATTATTTGAAGGTCTAAATTTGTTTCTTTGAAAGCGGGGAGTAGATTATTTTGGTCAAGCAAAGAAAAGAGTCTAGTAAGACCAATGCTTAATCCAACACCTGGCATTTTTTTAACTGTATAATAACCTGCAAGATTATTATAACGACCACCACCACAAACAGTTCCAAATTCTGGATGTGAAGGCATAATAGCCTCAAATATAGTGCCAGTATAATAGTTTTGACCACGAATAATACTCAAATCAAGAATATATTTTTTTTCATCTAGATTGTAAGCCTTAAGATAAGAATAAAGTTGTTCCAGTTCGCCTATTCCTTTTTGATAGGTCTCATTATTTGAAAGAGGTTTTATTTTAGATAAAACATCAGCAAAATTACCATTAGTTTTAGTCAATTTAATAAGTGACTTTGCTTCGTTTTCATTAAGTGATAAATTATAAAGTTCTTGCAAAACATTTTCTTGACCTATCTTTGATAATTTATCTAAATTTCTTAAAATATCTTCGGCTACTTCTTTTTTACCTATTGCCTCACATATTCCGAACAAAATATTTCTATTTGAAATATGTATTAAAATGTCTATATCAAGGGCATTAAAAACCTTGCTTACAAGCATAAGACATTCAGCATCGGCTACGAGAGAGAGGTCGTTAAGTCCTACAATGTCAGCATCACATTGAATAAATTCTCTAAATCTTCCTTTTTGAGCTCGTTCACCACGATAAACTTTGCCTATTTGGTATCTTTTAAAGGGGAAAGAGATTTGTTCACTATTCATTGCGACATAGCGTGCAAGCGGAACAGTTAAATCATATCTCATACAAATATCAGTATCACCTTTTTTGAAATTATAAACTTCCTTATCAATATCACCACCAGATTTCGCAAGCAATATTTCGCTTAATTCTAATACAGGTGTATCTAAAGGCATAAAACCTGATGACTGATATACGTTTTTTATCTTTTCAATCATATTGTCTAGAACGGCCTGTTTAGAAGGGGGAAGTTCCATAAAACCTGACAATTTTCGAGGAATAATAAGTTTTTTTTCAGACATAAAAAACTCCTTTTTATTATATAAGTAGTATATATCTTTTGTTTGAATTAAGCAAAAGATTTCGATTAATTATTGTTTGAAATTACATTTTTACTAAAAGATTTAAAACTATTTTAAAAAGAATTTGAATAAAAGTGTTCCACAAAAAGTTATCAACATTTCCACCGGTAAATATTTATACAAAAAGATTAATTTTTATACATAAGGGGGTATATTTAGGCTTTTTGCACTTATAAACCGGAAGTTATCAACATTTCCACCGCTTTTTTGTTGTGAAAGTGGCATTTTTTAGTGCAAACTATTTAAAATTGATTATAAAAGTTTAAGAAAAAGTGGTTTGTGACTAATAATTTTTAAGCAATATTCATAAATTTGAAAGAATATTCATGCTTTAAAATTTTAAAAATTTATAATTATACTTTTTGTAAAAAATTGTTTTTCAAAAGAGCGGTTGGTTCTTTTTCTGTTGTAAAGAATAATTTATGCAAGGCTCTAGTGCTTGAAACATAGAGAATATTTTTATCAACTGTATTTTTATAGTTTTCGTTATCTGCATTTGGTATAATAACAGCATCAAATTCAATTCCTTTTGCAGTAGCACATGTTGTAACCAATATTCGATTTTCATAATCTTCTGGTTCATTCATTAAAGTGCAATCTATCAGTTGTCTTAACTTTGTCGCAACAACTTTTGCTTCCTTATTACATTTGCAAATTATTGCAATATGGTCGTAAGACTTGCATTCGTTTTCTATTATTGAAACTATTTGTTCCATTTGGTTATTTGCTTGATATAGAGTTGGTTCTTTTCCTGGTCGGTTTACATATTCTATCTTATCGTAACCAATTAATTCATTTGTAAATTTAGCAATTTCTCTTGTAGAGCGGTAGGTTTTGTTAAGTTCTACGAGTTTGCAACCTAAAAAGTCTGCTGTCAATTGTAAGTATTCATCAGTGACATTTTTTTCTATACATTGATTGACATCTCCAACAACAATGCATGGACAATTCCATAGTTTTTTAAATAGATATATATCAACAGGTGTGAAATCTTGCATTTCATCAATTATCAGATATTTAGCAGAGAAATCATGCTCAAAACCATATATATAATGTTTTATTGCAAGATAGGTGCCTTTATCCATATATTTTATAGTTGTTTCATTAGAAGCGGTCAAATTTTCTCTTGCCATAAATATTTGATATATTTTATCAATATCTCTGATAGGTAAGAATTTATATAAAATATTTTTAAATCTATCTTTAAGTCCTCGATTTTGTTCTTTAGAATAGTGTCGTTGTTCAGTAAACACCATTGCATATTGCCATGCTATTTTATTTATTCTTTCATAAAGGTCATAACCTTTGAAAGTTTTAAAGAATAATTCCTTTGTTTGTTCTTCACTAAATTCAATAACTTCTTCTTCACCATTTATATTTTCATTAATAGCATAGCGTAAAGTTTTTGGAGTGAAAGTTTCAAGAAATGGTCCTTTTAAAAATCTTAACAAAGCATCAAGGTATTCGTAGGATGATTTATAAGATATTTCATTTAGTTGTTCTTGATTAGGATTGGTTGCAATATCATCAAGCATACTTTCTCTTGTTTGAATAGGGCGGTGTAATTCAGTTCTAGCAATTTGTGCAAATGTTGTTTCCACTAAATTATCTTCACCAAGTTGTGGTAAAACATCAGAAATATAACTTGAAAATATATTGTTAGGTGAAAGGATTAAAATATCACTGCTTTTAATTAGATTTCTATGTTTATAAAGTAGATATGCAGCACGATGCAAAGCAATTGATGTTTTTCCAGAACCTGCTATTCCTTGAACTAAAATATTATCGCCAAGGTCACATCTTACTATTGCATTTTGTTCCTTTTGAATTGAAGAAACTATTTGCTTCATTTTAACAGAAACATTATGTGATAATATTTCTTGCAATATTTCATCATTAATTGTAAGGTCAGTGTCAAAATAAGATAATAATTGACCATCTTCAATTTTGTATTGTCTTTTAAGTTCTATTATTCCTTTGTATTCATCTTTGCCAATGAAGAAAGAACCTTCTCCAAGACTATAATCATAATAAAGAGATGAAATAGGGGCTCTCCAATCGGCGACATAAAGTTTATTATTATCAATAATATTTCCTATTCCAATATAAATTCTTTGAGTTCGTTTTTTATTTAGAGGGGTGAAATCAATTCTTGCAAAATAAGGTGATGATTGTTGTAAGTTAAGTCTTTTTTTCTCACGTAATAATTCGTGTTCGACTGCTTCAACATTTGAAAGTTCGCCGTAAGCGCTTGCTAAATCTCCGCCTCTTTGAATTTCTGAAAAATTATCACCTAATTCTTTTATACCTTTATTAAGCCTTAAAGTCATCTTTTCGGCTTTTTCATTTATTTCTTTTATCTTATTTTCTAAAACACTCTTTGTTTTATCTAAATATTTAATTTCAAAAGTGTCCACGCTCCCTCCGTTAGTTTTAAACTATTTTAAAGTTTTGTTAAAACTAATTAATTATAAATGATTTAAGTGATAATTACAATATTAAATCCCAAATTTTTATATAAAAATCTGTATTTCTATATAAAATTTGAGATTTTTTCTAATTTTTAACGAATAAATGATTAATCTTTGTCGTCAAAATCATCATCTAGATTAGAAGGTTCTTCATTTTCGCTAATTTCTTGCGTGTTTAGAATAGCACTTTCATCACTTTCTGTCAAGTTATTTTCATTGTTGCTATAGTTTTCAACTTCAACATTTTGATTTTGAGATGCTTTTTCTTCATCTTCATGGTTGTCTTCGCTAGTTTCTTCTTTTTTCACTAAAGCAACGCCAACAATGATATTATCGTCTTTTAATCTCATGACTTTGACTCCTTGACTTACTCTAGATAGCGAACTTATTTGGTCAACAGGAGTTCGTATTATAATTCCGTTATCTGCAATAAGCATGATATCATTTTCTTCGTATGATTGTTTTAAAGCAACTAAATTACCTGTTTTTTGGTTGAATACGCCTGCTTTAACTCCCATACCGCCTCGGCTTTGTAATCTAAAATCATTTACACTTGAACGTTTACCATATCCTTTTTCTGAAATAGTTATGATTTGAGAATTTGGTTTTATAATTGCCATATCAACTATATAGTCATCACTTGCAAGTTTCATGCTTTTTACGCCTTGGCTTTCTCTACCCATTTGACGAACATCCTTTTCGTTAAATCTTATCGCCTTACCTTTATGAGATGCAACAAGAATATCATCTTCACCAGAAGAAATTTCAACTCCAATCAGTTCGTCATCTTCAAGAAGGTGAATTGCAATTTTACCGACTTTACGAATAGAAATAAATTCTTTAAGGTCAGTCTTTTTGATGAGTCCTTTTTTGGTTGCCATAACAAGATTGCCTACAGTATCATCTTTACGTGGAATAATAGTTGTCACTTTTTCGCCTTCATTTAACATTAGGAGGTTGATTATTGCTCTTCCTTTTGCATTGCGTTGAGCCTCTGGAACTTCGTAAGCTTTTATGC
>CALWCW010000064.1 GCA_944376495.1 uncultured Clostridia bacterium
ACAGTGTCCTCTTGCATTTACCGGAGAGATTGAAGAAGTTAAGGAAAAGGAGAAATAAAATGGGAGTTATATACATAGACAAGAAGAAACCGATAAAAAAGGAAATAAAAATTGCAAGAGATAGACCCGGTGGATCGGGGATTATAAGGATTAATAAGGAGGCTTGCGATATTTTGGAAGGGGTAATCAATAAACTCACAAATGATGATATTTCTATATGCAAACTTGCAAGCTTACTGATTATCAATGCAGCAGAAAATAACATCATAAAAGAAAGAGAGGAAGAATAATGGGTATACCTGTTCTAATTATGGGAGAGAGTGGAAGCGGTAAAAGTGCCAGTATGAGAAACTGTAAGGGTGAAGAGTTTGGGGTGTTCAACGTATACGGCAAGCCCTTTCCCTTTAAGAATACAAATAACTTAAAAAAGCTCGATAATGCAGGATATAACGACATTATAAGAGTTCTTTCAAAAGAAAAAATGATGTCTTATATAATCGATGACAGTCAGTATCTAATGGCTTTTGAAATGTTTAATAGAGCAAAAGAAAAAGGATTTGATAAGTTTACGGACTTGGCAGTGCATTTTAAGGTATTAATAGATTTTATCGTTAAGAACTTATCAAATGATATTATAGTCTATTTTTTGCACCACGTGGAAAAATCAGATGCAGGAAAGCTAAAGGCTAAAACTATTGGCAAGATGTTAGATGAAAAGATAACACTTGAGGGGCTTTTTTCAATAGTTCTTTACTGTGAAAATACCGAGAATACTTATAAATTTATTACACAGGGAAACGGACTTACAACAGCCAAAAGCCCTATGGGAATGTTTGATGGTGAAATTGATAACGACTTGGTAACAGTCGACAATACAATAAGAGAATACTACGAATTAAAAAGCAGAACAAAAACAGAAAAAGGAGAATAAGAAATAATGAGAAATATAAACTGGAAAGAAGTAGAAGAAGCAAAGGAATTTGAGAGCTTAAAACCAGGCGGATACGTGGCAATTATCAAAAACGCAGAAGATAATCCCGATAAAGAGTATTTAAAAAATAGCTACGATATTTATGAGGGAGAGTTTAAAAATTATTATGAAAATTTATATAAAGCAAAAGGTTTTTGGGGTGGGAATTTTTACCGCTCTTATAAAGAAAGTGCAAGAGGATTTTTCAAAGCTTTCTTAAATGCAGTAAAGCAGTCAAATGTAGGTTTTGTTTTTAATAATGATGAAACCAACTTAAGAAATAAGCTTGTGGGGATTGTATTAAGTGAAGAGGAATATGTTGGGAATGACGGAACAGTGAAAACAAGACTATATGTAAGTACTGTTACAAATGTAGAAAACATTAAAAAAGGAAACTTTAAGGTAAAACCGCTTAAAAAATTAGCTGAATATGGTTTGAATGACAACTCAGACCAATTCTTTGCAAACAATGGTTTTTCTGTAAACGGGAACCAAGCAGATATGGAAGACGATCCGTTTTAAGAGGTGTGTATGTACATAATAGAAGACACAAGACAGAAAAAAGGAAAGCATGACATTAAGCATGATTACTTTATGAACAACAAAATAACTCTTATCCGTTCCAAACTGCCTTTTGGGGATTATATGATGCCTCCAAAAGTGGTAATAGACACAAAAGAAAATATGAGCGAGATTGCTTATAATCTATCAAACGAAAAAAATCATGCAAGAGTCAGGGAAGAAATAAAGCTGGCAAGGGACTGCGGAAGTAAGCTTATATTTTTAATTGAAAATACCGACAACATCAAAGACATTGAAGATGTTAAAAGCTGGATAAATCCGAGAAGATTTGAAAGCCCCGGAGCTATTAAAGGGGACAGGCTGTATAAAATAATGAAAACCATGAATGAAAGATACGGCTGTGAGTTTATGTTCTGCTCTCCCGAAAAATCCGGGGAGATAATAACAAAGATACTTAAAAATGAATAATATTGAAACCATAAAACAAAGTGTAAGTATGATTGATGTTTTAAATTTTTATGGACTGCGACCAAATAGGCAGGGGTTTATCCCTTGCCCCTTTCACAGAGAAAAGACAGCGAGCTTTAAAGCTTATGAAAACGATAAAGGGTTTTACTGTTTTGGGTGCGGTGAAAACGGAGACGTTATCGACTTTGTAATGAAGTATTTTAACTTGCATTTTAATGATGCACTTAAGAAATTAAATGATGATTTTAATTTGGGCTTAAAGTTTAAAAGAATTAATACATATAATGCAGATGAGATGCACGATATGTTAAAGAATAAAGAAGAAAATTTAAAAAACATCAATCGTGTTAAAGATGACAAAAGAGAAATAAAAGAACTATATGACTTTTACTGTGCATATCATAGGTTTTGTATTTATATTAAATCAAAGTACAAGCCTAAAAATATTGATGATATTAATCCACTGTACATTAAGTGTACAGGCTGGAGATTACGCTACATTGAAAGTATATGCATAAGACTATTTGAAGAATTAACGAGGGAGGAATAATGGCAAATGAGATAAACATTAATGATTTTACAAAAGAAGATTTTTACCAAAGTTTAGTCCCTTATGAAAACATAAAAAAACAGGAAAACGAACTAATAAGAAAACAAGTATATTACTTAACCGTAGATCATGCAAAAAATATCGGTGTAGATATAAATAGGTTTAAAGATATGTATAAGGCTTATGAGACTTTGGGAGAAAAGAAAGAAGATGAAGTAGACTATCCAACCATATGCCTTGACGGTATCACAAAGTTATATGTTCCCTCTAAATATTATATGAACGGAGATGAAATATGGCTTAGAGAAAACGGAAAGCATAAAAAGGTTTGTTCTCATCAAATTCAGCCCGGCGTTATTATTGAAAACTTCGACACGGGAATAGAAAAAATGGGGATTATATTTAAAAAGAGAGGAAGAGTAAGGACCGTTGTAAAAGATAAAAAGGTCCTTGCAAGTTCAAGGGAGATTATTTCACTTGCTGACAACGGCATTGATGTCACAAGCGAAAATGCAAAGGACTTAATCGAATATTTAAGAGAGATGGAATATACCAACAAAAAGGAACTTCCAACAAAATACAGTGTTGGTCGAGTGGGCTGGATAGGGGAAGATTTTAAAAACTTTTCTCCCTTTTCAAAGCACTTCGAGTTTGACGGTAACGAGCAGTTTAGAAAGTTATTTAAAGGGATAAAACCAAAGGGAAGCTTAAAGGAGTGGATAAAGGAAGTAAAGAGATGTAGAGAGTTTAGCTTAATGACAAAAATTGCCCTTGCTGCATCTTTTGCATCAATCTTAATTGCACCTATTGGAGCCTTACCTTTCTTTCTTCACCTTTGGGGAGGAACGGGAAACGGAAAGACAGTTGCTTTAATGATTGCGGCTTCCGTTTGGGCTAATCCGGTGCAGGGAGCTTATATTCAAAGTTTTAACTCTACGGGAGTTGGACAAGAACAGTTAGCCGTTTTTTTAAATTCTCTGCCTCTTTGTCTTGATGAACTTCAGATAAATAAAAACAAGAAAGATTTTGACAGACTTATTTACACCTTAACCGAGGGAGTGGAAAGGATAAGAGGTCAAAAGTCCGGAGGACTTAGAGACAGTGGAACTTGGCGAAACTGTATTATTACAACTGGAGAAATGCCCATATCAAACGCACAAAGCGGAGGAGGAGCAATAAACAGAGTAATAGAGGTTGATTGTAAAGACATTAAAAGCACTGATGACTTTGACAGGACTTTAAGCATTATTAAAGAAAATTATGGACTTGCAGGGAAAAAGTTTTTGGAAGAGATACAAAAAGAAGATTCCAAAATAAACTTTGAATTTATAAAAGATATGTATCTATACAACAAAGAAATTTTAAGTGGAAAAGATATAACTTTAAAACAAGTCATATCAGCAAGCCTTATTTTAACGGCTGACAGATTAATTGAAATGATTTTCTTTAAAGATAAAAATGTTTTGACAGTAGATGAAATACTTCCTTTCTTATCCACCACAAAAGAAGTATCAACGGAAGAGCGGGCATATAACTATCTATTTGACACAATAGCAGCAAACGCATTTAAGTTTGACTGTGACGCAGTGGAAAGGTGGGGAAGTTATGATCAAATGTATATCTACATAATAAGAAGCAAGTTTAACGAGATTGTGGAAAGCGGAGGTTTTAATCCTCAGTCGCTGCTTAGCTATTTGGACAGGACGAATAAACTTGTAAGGGCTAAGGGTAAGATGACTTTACCCAAAAGGATAAACGGAATGGTGGCAAGATGCGTATGCATTAAAAATATAAACGGTTTGAAAGATGAAAATGAAGAGATTGAAACACCTGAGTAACACCTATGTAACACCCATGTAACACCCTAAGGTGTTACACCTGAAAGTCTTTGTTCATGCGGGTTTGAGGGGTGTAAAAAACGAAAGTAACACCTTTAGAGAAAAAAATATATATACTAAATAAAAATTTATATACAAATATATATAAAAAGGTGTTACAGGTGTTACATTTAATAAATATATACCTTAAACCCTTTATTCATACGGTTTTTACTGTAACACCCTAAGAGGATAAAAGGTGTTACAAAGGTGTTACAGGGTGTTACTTTAAAAGGAGAAGAAATGATAACATTTAAGGAATATATTATTTTAAATAGCATGGATGAAAAATTCTTAAATTATTACATATGTCGAGATGAAAAAGGTTGTATTTATTTAATAAATAAAAAACCTTATAAATACAATGATATTTGGGTTGTAGGAAGTCGTGAGGTAGCTTTTATGGACACATTTCAAAATATTTTCAGATGTATCAAATGGGAAGATGAAAAAGCAAAAAAAGTTATAGATTATATTGAGGAATATGAGAAATGTCAAAACAAAACAGAAAAAAAATAAGATTAAAAAATAAAAAATATCGAGAAAATATCCAATTTGAACATAAAAAAGTACGAGAACGAATCAGATTGAATGAAAATTTGCAAGTAGCACAAAATGCACTAACAGTTAGTTGTACATTGATGCTACTTGCAGTTAAAGACGAAAAAGGACTGTCAAAAGAAATGTCACGTAAAGTGATGAAAAGATTTAATAGTCTATTAATGGAATTTAATATAGGTGATGAAAAAATACAAGATTTAAAAGAATTGGTTAAAGAGGAATTAGATTTAACTATATTATTTGATTAAAGGAGATATGATGGAAAAAGATACAAAAAGTAAGTTAAATACAATATTTAACTACTACGGAAGAAAAGGTCAGGAATACAAGTTAGTTGAAGAAATGGCAGAACTGACACAGGCAATTATTAAAAATAATAGAGAAAATATAATAGAAGAAATGGCGGACGTTCAAAACATTCTTTTACAATTAAGGCTAAATTTTAACAGTAGCGAAAGAAAACAATTTGTAGAAACGTTCAATAAGAAAATAGAAAGGCAGTTAAATAGAATTGAAAGCGAAAAGAATCGAATATAAAGGTAAAAAGTACTCACCCAAAGAATTATCATTATTGAAAAATATAAAATACAGCACATTAATAAATAGATTATATAAAGGTATGAGTGTTAAAGAAGCTATTGAAACACCACTATATGCAAAAAGAAATAAACCAAAATATAAATATAATGACAAATTATATTATTTATCAGAATTAATGAAATTTACTAACTTGTCAAGAACAACAGTAGAGAAACGTTTAAGACAAGGCTGGGAAGTTGAAGATGCCCTAACAAGACCAAAACATTATAGAAAAGGACAAACAGAACCTTATTTTAAAGATAATTTAAATTTAGATGAAATGATAAAAAATGGACTTAGCCGTCCTAGTAAATATGATGTTGATAATACATGGATAAAGGAGATTATGAAATGATTAAATTTACAATTCCTCTTAATCCTGTATCAAAGAAAAACAGTAATGAAATAGTAAAACATGGAAATAAGCGACGTATTATTGCCAGTGAAGCATATCGAAATTATGAAAAACAAGCAGTGTTATTAATTCCATGGGAAGCAAAACAAAACATTGATTACCCCGTAAATATTAAAGCACTGTACTTTAGAAAAACAAGACACAAAGTAGATAAAACAAATTTAGAAAGTGCATTAATGGATACATTGGTAACCGCAGGAGTATTGAAAGACGATAGTGCATTAAATCCCGAAATAGTGGTAACAACGGACGGTTCAAAAGTATTTTACGATAAAGAAAATCCACGAACGGAGGTAACGATAACAAATGCAAGTGAAAAAACAAGTCCTTACAATACCCATTTTTAGAGCTTCTCACATAAGAAAGTTAGAGGTAAAGCAATGAAGATTAAAGGATTTGATGAAAATTTATGTTGCAGGGGAATGCAATTTGAAATAGGAAAAGAATATAAAATAGATTTAAAGGGTAGAAAAATGGAATTGTGTACTAATACAGTTTTTCATTATTGTGATAGTTTGGAGAAAGTACATGAATTTTATAATTGTTCAAATGTTGAAAACCGTTTTTGTGAAATAGAAGTTTTAGGCGAAGAAATAACAGATGGAAAAAAATGTGGTAGTAATCATATTAAAATAGTAAAAGAAATAAAAGGGAAGGAGTTAGCTAAATTAAAAGGATATATAGGAGGTAATACTGGATTATTTAATAGTGGATATTATAACAGTGGATATAAAAATAACGGAAATTGGAACAGTGGAAATTTGAATATTGGAAAATGTAACAGCGGAGATTGTAATAGTGGAAACTGTAACAGTGGATGTAAAAATAACGGAGATTGTAATAGCGGAGATTGTAATAGTGGAGATTGGAATAGCGGAGATTCTAACAGCGGGGATTATAATAGTGGAAATTATAACAGCGGTTATAAAAACAGTGGAGATTGGAACAGTTGTAATTATTCAAATGGTGTCTTTTGTAATAAAGAAGATAAAAATATTAGAATATTTAATAAACCAAGCGGAATGAGTTTAGCTGAATTTAGAGGCAGTAAATATTATAGAGCTTTAACATCAGCTCCTTTTATATTAACTAAATGGATGGAGTATTCAGATGAAGAAAGAGTAGGCGGATATTTAAAACAATATAGCTATAAAGAAGCGTGTCAGAATTGGTGGAATAGTCTGACAGACGAAAACAAAAAAATAATTCAAGAAATACCAAATTTTGATAAAGAAGTGTTTTTCGACATAACAGGAATAAAAATAAGAGGATAGAACAATGAAAACAATAATAATAGCATTAATATTAATCGTTAATTTAATACTTGCATTTATAGGTGATATAACTTACTTAATATATCTTGCAGGTGTAGTACTTATGATTAATATAATAAAACAGATAAATAGTTTATGGAGGTAAAAATGAAAAAGAAAGCATTAACAATTGTATTATGTATTTTAATGGTATTAGGAATAGTAGGGTGTTCTCAATCGGATAGAGCATCGTATAACCTATCCAAAGAAGCAGATAATTTTAATGATATAAGGCAGTTAACGGTAATGAATTGCATACAAGGGGATGTATTATTCCAAATGACGGGAAGAATGTCAATTACTGCAGATGTAGAAGATAATCAGCTTGAGGTTATTGTTGAAGACGAAAAAGGAAAATATAAAAAACATTTTATTGGATTAAGCGATAATGTTACTTATGTTGTTGAAGATATAACAGAGGGTAATGTTAGTAATTATAAATATACATTAAATTTTAATCCGGATATGTGGATACCGGTAGATGTTAAAACAATAAAAAAAGGAGGTTTAATATGTGGGTATTAGTAAAAAGTCTTCCCGATGAAATTCAAGTTCTTTTGCAGAATTTAAGAGACACTAAGTTTTATAAAATATATAACATAAAAAATCAGTATATTGGTAATGCCAAAATTGAAGAAATAGAAAAACATTACAAGAAAAAGGACGGAAATATATGGGTGAAATACTAACAGCTTATCGTGACATTGTTAGGAAAATTAATCAAAAGGAAATTTTAATCAAAGAATTAGATGAAGTTAATATAAAAGTAAATAAAGGGCTTGGAGTTCAAACATTTAATAATAGTAGTAGTGTTGAAAATTTAGCTATTAAAACTTTAGAAGAAAAAGATAAATTATCAAAATTACATAATAAAGCATCAAATATCTATAGCTCCATTTTTAATAATATATATAAATTGAATAATGATACATACAAGACACTATTAATTTTAAGATATCTGAAATTGAAAAGCTGGGGTGAAATATCTAAAAGTTTAAATTATTCAAAAGATTATGTGCGAACTAATTTGCATGAGAAAGCGAAACAAGAATATGATAAGATGTTCGCTAATAATCACTAATAATCACTAATAATCGTTGATACTCAATTTTGTATATAATATAATTAAACTGTCTTAAAAGACAGAAGTCTATTTTGATTATTGTTCCTTTCTTTAAAATAAGCACCTCATTAATAGGTGCTTTTTTAGTATAGCGGGTTAGTGAAATGGAATCATTCAAGTCTCCTTAGCTTGAGTCGGCAGTTCGATTCTGCCACCCGCAACCAATTAATAAAAGAGGTATTAAAATGAATATTGTAGAATTAAATGAAAATGATATATTGATTTTGAAACTTAAACGTAAATTAAGTTTGGAAGGAATAACTAAAATAAATAAAATGTTTGAAGTAAATAAAATAAAAATAATACTATTACCAGAATGTGTCGATATAGCAGGAGTAAAACGTGTTAATAAGTTGTAAGTATTGTGGACGAATACATGAACGTGGATTTGAATGTGAGCAGAAAAAGAAAGCTGTTCAATTTAGATTTAATAAACGTGGCAGAACAAATAAAGATATAGATAGATTTCATAGCAGTTATAAATGGACTAGAAAAAGCAAAGAGATAAGAGCTAGGGATAAGTATATTTGTCAAGTATGCAAAAGACAATTATATAATCCATATAGAGAGATTGAAACGGAAGATATTGAAGTTCACCACATAATACCTGTATGTGAATGCTGGGATATGAGATTGGATAATGATATATTGATTAGCTTGTGCCGATGCCATCATGAGATGGCTGAACAAGGATTAATCCCTAGAGATGTTTTATTAAAGATAGCAAAGGAGCAAGAAGAAAGTAATGAATAATATATCTAAAATTAATCCGGAAATAATTATTAATGATGAAAACGGAAAAGCAAGGCTAGGCAAGCTATATTTATGTAATCGAAAAAAATGCAGGAGATGTAAGCCTGAATGTTCTCATACAACAGATAAAAGATATGCATTGAATATTAATGTCCCCCCGGCTAAATTTTGAGAGGGCATAGCCCCGACCCCAGAACGACGGGTGCATATATATACATGATAAATATTAAATATACGAGTTTTTTGGAAGGAGGTATTATATTGAAAGATTTAAATGAACAGGCGAAAGAGATATTAAGAATGGCTGAAAAGCATGGAGTTGAATCTAACTTTTTTTTTATAACAACATTTAAAAGATATCAAGTTCAAATTAAAATGCTGAATGAACTTGAAAAGAAAATTAATGAAGAAGGACCTTTAGTAACAAAAGAATATGTCAAAGGTAGAAAAAATATATATACTCATCCTGCAGTTTCAGAATATAATAAAACGACTGATTCAGCAAACCGAACGGTCACTGCATTAATTAAAATAATGACGACTTTAAGAGATAAAGATGATGAAGATGATAACGAAGATGAATTGTTGAGAGTTTTGAAAGGTGGAACAATTGATTAAAAATCATCAATCTTATATTTATGCTGAAAAAGTCGTAAATAATTGCTTGACTGATTTTAACGGTGATAAAGTAAAAGCTCCTAAATATGTAAAAAAACAATGTAAAGAATTTTTAAATATTGCAAATAATAAAAATAAAAATTTTATTATTGATGAAAATAAATTAAAAGTTATTGATAACATCTTAAAATTATTAATTATGCCAAAAGGACTAAAGGCTGGTAATAAGATGTATGAATGTTTGTGTGATTATCAATGGCTTTTTTTAATTTCAATTTTTTGTATTGTACATAAAGAAGATCTAAATAAAAGAAAATATGAAACTGCAATATTAGAAGTAAGCCGAAAAAATTTCAAAACATATACGATTGCATTAGCTTTTATTATTTTATTTTTGTTGGAACCTATGTTTTCAAAATTTTATTCAGTAGCACCGGATGGTGCATTATCAAGACAAGTAAAAGATGCAATTGTTGAAACATTAAAGATGAGTCCACTTGTTTTTAAACATAAAAACAAAGAACGATTTAAAATTTTAAGAGATAGCGTGACATTCGTTTCAAATGAAAATAAATTTGTACCGTTAAATTATTCAAGTTCGAGATTTGATGGTCGATTACCAAATGCATTTATAGCGGATGAAGTTGGAGCATTACCAAATAGTTATGCAATAGAAGCTATGCGTTCTGGACAGTTAAATGTTTTGAATAAATTAGGTTGTATTATATCAACGAAATATCCAACTTTTAATAATCCATTAGAGAATGAAGTTGATTATGCTAAGAAGGTTTTAGATGGATTAATTAAAGATGATACTATTTTTGCATTGTTGTATGAACCTGATAATACGAAAGATTGGCAAACTGACGATTTGATTTTAAAGCAGGCGAATCCAGTAGCTTTAGAAAATCCTGAGATTTGGGAAGATTTATTAATGAAACGAAATCGAGCGATTGAGATTGAAAGTTCTAGAGAAAATTTCTTAACAAAACATTGTAATATTATTTATCAAGGTGAAGGAACGGAAAACTTTGTTCCGATTGAGGAAGTTAAAAAATGTAAAGTTAATCATATTGATTTTGAAGGGAAGCAAGTATATATCGGTGTTGATTTAGCTTTAAGTAATGATAACTGTGCAGTCGCTATGAGTTTTGAAGAAGATGGAGAAATTTATTCTGACGTTATTGCTTTTATACCTGAAGGAAGAATTGAAGAAAAGAATCGTTTTGAACATTTAAATTATTATGATTTTATTAAAACTATGAAATGCATAGCTTGTGGAGATTTAACAGTTGATTATTCAGTTATTGAAAATTTTGTTTTCCAGATAGAAGAAAGATACAAATGTAAAATCATGAGTATCGGATATGATAGATTCAATGCATTAAGTTCTGCACAGAAATGGAATGAAGAATATGTCACTGTTGAGATTAAACAACATTCAAGTGTATTGCATCCACCAACTAAATTATTATATGAATTTATTTTAAATAAACAATGGCATTATACTGAAAGTAAATTACTAGAGATTAATTTTGAAAATGCAAAATGTACATTTGATACAAATATGAATAGATATGTAAATAAGAAAAAATCAAACGGAAAAATAGATATGGTTGTTGCATTAATAAATAGTATTTATTTGCTGCAACAAGATGTTCTTTTATATGATAATGATTTTGTTATACAGATTATTTAGGAGGTTATATGGTTTTTCAAATAATATTTTTTGTTTTTATAGGAATGCAAATAAAAGCACCAACATGGTATTTTGTATTAATTCCAATATGGGCATTAATTAAAGCATTTTGTATTTTTATAGATATTATAAAAAAAAGTGATATTTAAGGAGGTATTAAAGGAATTTATTTAAAAAGAAAGAAAGAGCAGAACCAGAAGAAGTGACAGAAAGCACTCTTGGAGATGAGGGAACTATTTCAAATCCACTGTTAAAAGCTTGGATTCAAAATGATCCTATTACTCGTTCTAAAGCTGAGCAAATACCAGCATTAATGGGCGCTATTGATAAAATAGCAGGAACAGTTGCTAATATACCAATAAAATTATATCGTAAAAATGATGGAAAAATTGAGGAAGTCAAAGACGATAGAAGAGTATTTTTATTGAATCAGGATACTGGAGACACTTTAGATGCTAACCAGATGAAGCAAGCTTTAGTTAGAGATTATTTTTTAGGTAGAGGTGGGTATATTTATGTTGATTGGAACGGATTGAATGTTCGGTCTTTGAGATATGTATACTCTGAAAATGTTTCGATTGTACCTAATGTAGATGTAATATTTAAAGATTTTATAATTTTAGTTCAAGGTCGAGCATTTTTCCCAAGTGATTTTATAACCGTTTTAAGAAATACAAGAAATGGTATGAATGGGCAGAGTTTAGTTGATCAGAATAGTGAAATTTTAAATGTTGCCTATACATCATTAAAATATGAAAAAGGAATGGTCCAGACCGGAGGTAATAAGAAAGGTTTTGTAAAATCTGCAAGAAAATTGTCAGAAAAAGCAATAAATCAATTAAAAGCTTCGTGGGCTAATTTATATTCAAATGCATCTGAAAATGTAATAGTTTTAAATGAGGGCTTAGAATTTCAAGAAGCTAGTAACACATCTGTTGAAATGCAGTTAAATCAAAATAAAATTACTAATGATAAAGAAATGAGAAATCTATTAGGTATTCCTGAAGATTTAAGTAGTGAGGGTGGAGATAAAGCTTATATAAAATATTGCATAAATAATTTTATGGGAGCTTTTCTTACTGCAATTAATAGATCTTTATTATTGGAAAGTGAAAAACAAAAATATTTCTTTTCTGCTGATATGAATGAATTAACAAAAGGTGATATTGATAAAAGATATTCAGCATATCAGACTGCAGCTAATACAGGCTGGTTGCAAATTGATGAAATAAGAAAAATGGAAAATATGGAACCATTAGGTATTGATATGGTTAAATTGGGTTTACAAGACGTTTTATATAATCCAAAAACAAAAGATGTGTATATACCGAATATGAATCAAAGTTCAAATATTCAAGATGTAAGTATGGAAGAAGAAAGAGCAGAAGCCCCCAGAAATTTAATTATAACTGGAGCCCCTGGTAGTGGAAAGAGTACTTATGTTCAGAAAATAAAAAAGTCTAATGATATGGTTTTAGATTTTGATAATTTAAGAATAGCTATGAGTGGAAAAAGCCATTCTCAAGTTGATGATTATGAAGTTTTAAATAGGATGAGGAAAACTGTATTTAAATATTTAAATAATCGAGAAAATAAAAATAGATTTTTAATTTTAGTTACTGAACCAAATGAACAAAAACTAAAATATATGTCAGAGTATTTAAATGCAGATATTTTTAAAATGCCAACATCTAGAGAACAAACAATACGACAAATAAACGAAGATAAAAGTCGAAAAAATAAACAATTGTTTATAGATTTGGCAAATGAATATTTTGATAAGATTGAAGGAGGTGAAGAAAAAGGGCAAGAATAGAACTTCGAGCCGAAAATGGGAAAGAGAAAGTTATTATTGATGGCTATGTCAATGTGACTGGTCGAGACAGTCGTCCGATTCCAGATGGAAAAGGTGGATATTTTATTGAGCGAATCAATCCTGGAGCTTTTCAAAAAGCTTTACAGAGAGCTGAAAAAGTTAATATTTTATTCAACCATAATTGGAATCGAAAAATCGGTGATACTTCTTCTAATTTAACATTAAAAGAAGATGTTATAGGTTTAAGAGCTCATGCTGAAATAACCGATAAAGAAGTTATAAAAGAAGCAAAAGCAAATAGATTGAGAGGTTGGAGTTTTGATATAAAAAATCCAGTTGATTATCGTGCTGAAAGAGAAGGGAAACTTCCTCTTAGAACAATTTCGGATTTTGAAATATCTGAAGTTTCATTAATTTCAAATATGAAACCGTGGTATAATTCAACAACTGTTGAAGCACGTGCCGAAAATTCTACCGTCGAAATCAGAGCAGAAGAATTTGAAGCAGAAAGATATGGTTTTGAAGATAAAGAAAAAAATAAAAATAAAAATGAATTAAAACAAATAATTAAAAATTTAGGAGGATTTAACAAGGAATAATATTAAACAATTAAGAGAAAAAAGAGCTGAAAAATTACAAAAATTAAAAGAAATCTATAAAAGAGCTGATGAAACAGCGCAAGGAATTTCTGATAAAGAAATGGAAGAAGCTAAATCAATTGAAGATGAAATAAAAAAATTAGACGATGCTATCGAAAGCTTACAAAGCATTAAAGATACATTAGCTAAAACAAGAAAAGGTAAAGAAGAAGTTATTGAAGACGTTAAAGACGGCGACTCTGTAGGGGCTGAACAAAGAGCTGAAGATATAACTAAAGCTGAAGAAAAAGCATTTGCTGATTATTTGAGAGGTGCTGTTGCTGGAGAGTTAAGAGCGACAAATATGACATTGACAGATAACGGAGCTGTTATTCCAGAAACAATAGCCAATAGAATTATTGAAAAAGTGTATGATATTTCGCCAATTTTAGAGCGTTCTACAAAATATAATATTAAAGGTAATTTAGTAATACCATATTATCCTGCAGATAGTACTGACATCAGTGTAGCTTATGCCACTGAATTTACGGATTTAGAATCAAGTACTGGCAAATTTAGTTCAATTACATTATCTGGATTTTTAGCAGGGGCATTAACTAAAGTATCAAAAAGTTTAATTAATAATAGTGATTTCGATATTGTTGGATTTGTAGTAAACCATATGGCTTACGAATTTGCTAGATGGATTGAAGGTGAACTTTTAAATGGTACATCTTCAAAGATTTCTGGTTTAAGCACAGTAACTCAAAAAATTACAGCTGCATCTGCTACAGCAATTACAGCTGATGAGTTAATTCAATTACAAGATAGTGTTAAAGATGTTTTCCAAAACGATGCAATTTGGATTATGTCAAGTTCAACTAGAACTGCATTAAGACAGTTAAAAGATGATGTTGGTAGATATCTACTTCAAGATGATATCACATCGCCATTTGGTAAAGTTTTATTAGGTAAACCTGTATATGTTTCTGATAATATGGCAAATATGGCGGCTAATAATAATGTTATATATTACGGTGACATGAAAGGTTTAGCGGTTAAAATGAGTGAAGAATTAGAAGTTCAAGTTTTAAGAGAAAAATATGCTACACAACACGCAGTCGGTGTCGTTGGATTTACTGAATTAGATGCAAAAGTTGAAAACGCACAAATGATTTCAGTGTTAACTATGGGAGCTGGTGCATAATGAAATATAGAGCTAAAGTTTCCTTTGCGGGGAAAATAAGTATGTATAAAGGTGAGATAAGGAGTTTAAAGGCGGATATAGCAAATCCGCTTTTAGAATGTGGATATTTAGAAAAATTAACCACCGAAAACAAGGCGGGGAAGAAAAATGAAAGTAAGCGAACTAACTCTTGATGTGGTTTTAAACCATATTCGAGAAGTCAAAGAAAATTTAGAACAAACTGATATAGATTTATTAAGAGCTGAAACAATAGCAGCTATTCAATATTGTATTTCTTACACGAATTTAAGCCAAGAGGAATTGGATAACTATCCTGATATTACTATAGCTATTTTATGTTTAATAGCAGATATGTGGGACGAAAGAAATATGCTTATTTCTTCAAGTATGAAAGAAAATCCAACAGTTAATACTATTTTAGGTATGTATAATTTTAATTTACTACCAACCCCACCAGATGAGAGTCCAAAAGGTAATCCTGGAGCCGTGATCCCTATTAATTTTGAGGTAAGCTAATGAATGCAGGAATGTTTAAGAAATTAGTTAGTTTCGAGAAATATGTTGAAGGCTTTGATGAAATTGGTAATCCATCACAAGAATGGGTTGATTATAAAAAAACTTATGCTTATGTTAATGGCTTAAGTGGAAGCGAATATTGGGAGGCTGCCAATGTCCGACAAGAAAACACTGTTGAATTTACTTTTCGTTGGAAGCCATTTTTTGATAAGTTAAATACAAAACAGTTTAGAATTAATTTTCAAAATAATATATATAATATTAATTTGATTGATAATGTTCAATTTAAAAATAAAACTGTAAAAATCAAGGCGGTGACTAAAAGTGGCACAGAAGGTTAATATTGAAGATATGACTGATGCAATAATTTCTGCATTGAAAGAATATTCAAAAATCAGCGAAGAAGAAATGATGGGAATTGCAAGAGAGGTTACGAAAGAGGGGAATAAAAAGTTAAAAACAACATCCCCTACAGGACATAGCAAAGATAGTTATGCGAAAGGTTGGAGAGTTAAGTATATCAGAACAGGAAGTAATAAATTTGTTTTTACAATTTATAACAAGACAAAGCCTGGACTAACACATTTGTTAGAAAAAGGACATATAATTGTTCAAGGTAAAGGAGGCAGAGCCAAAGCATATCCGCATATTGCTAAAGTAGAGCAATGGTGTAATTCTGAATTTGAAAAACGAATCAAAAGGAGATTATCCGAATGACATATCAAGAGTTATATTCCGGTTTAAAAAGTTTAGGTTATCCCGTTGCTTATTCTAGGTTTGCGGAAGGCGATGCTCCCGAGCCTCCTTTTATAGTTTACATGTTAGATAGTACTGATAATTTCGGAGCTGACGGAGTTGTTTATCAAGAACAAAAATATATAAATATAGAAGCATATTCTAAAACTAAAGATTTGCAATTAGAGCAATCTATATCAGATTTTTTAACACAAAATAATATTTTTTTTGAAAAGGAAGAGTACTATATTGAATCAGAAAAAATGATTGAAGTAGTATTCTATTTTTATATTTAATGA
>CALWCW010000065.1 GCA_944376495.1 uncultured Clostridia bacterium
GTTGAATAAGTGTGTCTTAGCGTATGGAAATGTATTTTTCCAAAAAATCCGTTTTTCTTTGCAAATCTATCAAATATTCGTCTTGTTCCAGAATAAGTCCTTACACTACCATCACTATTTGCAAAAACAACCGCATTTGGTGCAAGCAAATCAACTCCTGTGAGTTCTCTTCGCACCCACTGACATTTATGCCAATCTTTTAATACTTCAACTAAAATGTCGGGAATAGGAACCTCACGAACAGAACAATTGGTTTTTGTTTGTCCAATAACAGTTTTTCGACTTATAACTTTACCTTTCTTATCAAATGTAGGCACTTGTGTAATTCTGTTCTTAAATATTATGATCTTGTTATCAAAGTCTATGTTTCTCATATTCCATCATTGAGCCAGAGAATTTAATAAGCTTGTCCGAAATTAGGACTCACTTTGGTCATAATAGTCTTCTAAATTTCTCGTCAGAAAAAAGATTGTTGGCTCTTACATTAATGATGATTTTACAAAATAATTTGAAAAGACCGATATACTACATATTTGAAAACTGTGGCAGCTAGTGATCTTGCTTCTTGGATGAGAGATTATATTTAAGAATTAGTTTAGCTTGAGTAAATTAAAATATTCAACACTTACAATTGATGAGTTAAAAAAGACTATCACACAAATTCGTTAGAATTCATCAAAATTTTATAACAATAAAATTTTAGCATCACGTAGTTTATAAAACGTTGACTTTTATATCATTTTGTGTTATACATTATGTGTGGATAAATTAGTTTCTTTTATTGTGCCTACATACAATGCACAGTCTTGCATTGCAAGATGTTTAAACTCTTTAATTAGTCAAGAAATTGCTTGTGAAATTATAGTAATAAATGACTGCTCTGTCGATAACACAGATTATATTTGTAGAAAGTATGTAGAAAAATACAATAACATAATTTACATAAAACTTGATGAAAACATGGGGGTTTCATTTGCACGAAATACTGGACTTTCTCATGCAACAGGAGAGTTTGTTATCTTTGTTGATTCAGATGACTATATAGATTCAATAAAACCAATCTATAATATTTTAAATCAAAAATTTGACTTGGTAATTTTTGGAAGAAAGTATATAAGAGAACAAGAAGTACTGGAGTGTCCACTCCCCTATGCTGGATTGATCACAAAAGATGAATTAATAAAAAATCATTTAAAAACATTCCTAAATGTCAATTCTTCGATATGGGTAACAAATAAACTATACAAAAATAAAATAATTCAAGATCAAAATATTAAGTTTGATGTCGGAGTTAACTTCTCGGAGGACCTATATTTTAATTTAAAATATTTTAAGCACATAGAAACTATTTATTACAGTAACAATTATATAAGTTATTATGACAGGAATATTCCAAACTCTCTTTCCAGAATATATGAAAAATACAACATATCAAAAGTTATAGAAAATAGAAATAAAGTTTATCGTTTTCTACAATCCTTCTCCGACATCAATTATAGTGTTTATTTCGAAGATTATAAAAATATTTTAATATATTCTATAAATAAAGTTTTAACAAATCAATTCTCTAAATTAGAAGAAAAATTAGAAGAATTAAAATATGTAAAAAAAACACCAAAAGAAATTCTTGAATTTTTAAATGAAAATAATTTTATAGAGTTTTTGTTGAAACAATATATATCACAAAATAATAATTGATAGGAGTACAGCATGAAATTTTCAATTGTAGTACCAGTATATAATTCAGAAAAATACATTACAGAATGCATTGAAAGCGTTCTTAATCAATCTTATAAAAATTGGGAACTTATATTAGTAGATGATGGTTCAAGTGACTCATCAAAAGCAATTTGCATCAAATACGCCCAACAATATCCTGATCAAATATTTGTTTATGAAAGCAAAAATTTTGGAGTTTCTCATGCAAGAAATATTGCTATTAAAAAAGCAAATGGAGATTATGTTGTTTTTTTAGATAGCGATGACTATTTACTAAATAAAAACTTTTTCGAATATTTAAACAACGTTTCACAAACCCAAAATATTGATTGTTTTATTGGGGAGTTTAACTCTTTTTCTGAAAATGAAAATATTCCACCTCTTAAGGATAAAAAAATCAGTAAAGACAAAATAAATAATATGCCCCAAGAAGAAGTTTTAGAATATTTTTATAGACTAAGGTTGATTTTTACAGTGTGGAGATTTGTTGTTAAAAGACAATTAATTCAAGATAATAATCTGCAATTTACAGAAAATATCATTCACGAAGATGAAGAATGGTGTACAAGAATGTTGCTATGCGCTACAACTTTTAATAAAATCCCATTTCCGCATTATATGTACCGCAAACGCGCAAACAGCATTATGTCTACCGGAGATTTTGTACACTTCTACAATTATCTTAAAGTTACTGAATTAATTTTAAACACCGCACAAAAACAAGATAAAAAATATAAAAAAATTTTTGCACAAAGATGCGCATATAAGTGTGCAGGGCTTGTATATTTTGGGTTGAAAGATATTTCCGAATTCTTGCCACCGATCAAAGAAGAAACTGTCGATTTAAATAATATCAATGTTTTTTTATGCAGTTCGGGTTCAGGAAAAACTCAACTAGCAAAAGCCAACAATAAATATATGGATTTAGATATAATCAAAACAAGATGTCATTACATGTTTGACAACAATATAACAGATGAAGAAATTGAAATATTAAAAAGCACTGAAGGACTAAAAAGAAATCCTGATTATCCTAACAACTATTTAAATATTTTAAAAAAGTATATAGACCAAGGAAAAAAAATACTTTTAGTACCGCAGAAATTAGAAATTGATTTTTTACAAGAGAATAATATAGATTTTTGTCTTATCTTTCCTCATCCGTCTTGTCAGCGAGAATACGAAGAAAGATTTCTTAAAAGAGGAAATAGTAGGGAATTTTCAAAAGAAGTATCCAAACGACTTGCAAAACTTTATTATGAAAATATAAAAATCCCATGTAAAGCAAAGATTGTTTTAAAAAATGGACAATATCTTGCTGATGTTTTAAATTAAGGAGGATACTTTGAAAAACAATTATTTGATTTATGGATCAAGTAGAAGTGGAAAATCCACTCTCGCTAGAATGATGTGTACAAGATTTAATATATCATATATACCTATCGATAAATTGGTGACTGCTTTTGAAAAGGGCTTACCTGAAATTGGAATAAATCATGAAAAGAAAACTTCAGAAAATGTTTCTAATTTTGAAAGATTCCTTATTCCGTATCTTAAAACAATTTCTCATTTATCAAGATATCAAGATAATCCAATATATGTTGTTGCCGAGGGAGCATATCTCCATTTAGAAGATTATGTGACTCAATTATCAAAAAGCTTTAAAATAATTATTTTAGTTCAAGATACAGATGCAAACACCATATTTGAAAACATAAGAAAAAACGACTGCAAACTTGATTGGACATATTCTTTGAATGATAAAGAACTTTTATCTTACTGCAAGCACTTAGTTAAAGTTAATAAATATATAATTACTCTTTGCAGAAAAATGGGATTTTCTTATTATGATACTCATCAAAACAGGGTTGAAATTTTTGATGAAATTTTAAAAGAGATTGCTAAGGAGGAGTTGTGATAATATTATATATTTTTGTGACAATAATTTGTTTGTTTTATTTATGCACTTGCCTTAGAGTACCAATTGTTATTTGGTATTATAATCGTATTAAAAAAAGAGTTGCAAAATATAAAGAAAAAGATTATACCGAATTTTGGATTCTTCTTCCTGCGTTAAGAGAACAAAAGCTCGTAAAAGAAACTATAGAATATTTTAATAATTTAAATTATAATGCAAATAAACTTCATATTTGTTTAATCACAACTCAAAAAGAGGAGTTTGAATATAATCAAAAAAATCAAACCATAAAAACCACAAGAGATGTTGTTTTGTCATATTTAAAAGAAAATAAGACAAAGTATAACACATACTTAATCCATTACCCTAAAGAAAAAGGTAACAAAGCTTCTCAGCTGAATTATGCAATTAAAAAAATAACTGAATCAAGTAATAACGATTGTTATTTTGTGATTTTTGATTTTGATTCTCGCCCTAGCACTGATTTCTTAATAACAACAAACAAAACAATTGAATTATACAATCAACCTGATTTACTTCAACCAATCCCTTTTTTTCTTAAAAACGCTGAAAAATTATCAACCAATATTAAAAACACACCAATTATAATTCATGGCATGGAACAATCTTGCAGAAGTGGCTGTATTGAAATTTGGAACTTAATGATGAATTCTTGTAAGTTGCCTCTATCCCCAATATATGCAATGGGTGCATGCTTATGTATTAAAAAATCAGCGCTTATCGAACAAGATTATATACCAGAACCCGTTGATGATTTACCATTGGGTTTCAGATATTTTATTAATAAAAAAAACTTTCATCTTGTTCCATCGATTGTTTTAGGTGATTTGCCTGATACAATGAAAAAAGTTTTAAATCAATCTATATTAATTCAAAAAGGTAACCTTCTTGCTATAAAAGAAATTACAAGAAAAGGAACGGCAAAACATAATCTTTGGAGAAGATTATTGATTTTATGGGAATTCCTGACTGTATTTTTTTCAAAAACTATTTTGCCGTATTTCTTATTGCTATTTGCAATATTTAACATAGTAAATTTTCATTTTATAAGTATTATCATAATCTCGCTCCCCTTTTTCAGATATTTGGCTGGAGTTATAATTATGCGAAAACTTGCTTGTCAAAAAATCAAACTTAAAACATTTATATTGGGATTTTTTTTGTGTTTTATTTCTCCGTTTTGCTTAACTTATGGACCAATAAAAAACATTCAATTGGAAATAAAGAAAAAATTAAAAAAAGTTGATATATCTTATAAAAAAACGGAGAGATAAATTATGAAAAAATTTTATGGTAGTTATACAAAAATCAGAATCAATAACGGGAATATAATTAAAAGAATTGACATTTTAAAACTAGACAAAATACAACAAGAAATACTTCAAACATTAAATTATCAAGGGGGAGACTTGTTAAAATATTATGAAATATTAAATTCATATAATTTGCCAGTTGAAAAACCATTTAATATTGTAGAAGATAATGGTGTTTGCGAATACACGCAAAAATTTTATAAAAATGCATTAAATGTAGACGAAATTCTTGAAAGAGAATTTGAAAACATTGATCACCCTAACTATGAAAAAATTTTTAAAATATTAAACGATATTATGAAAATGTGGGCTATTAGTCACAGCCAAAATAGAGCATATATTGATTTTAATTTAAAAAACCTAATTTATTACGAGCATGACAAAATAGTCTTTGTAGATCTCTTTCCTCCTATTTTAAACAACATAAACCAAACAAACTCTTATAAAATAAAAAATCAAATTGATTTATGGACGGACAAGTATATAAATTTAGGTTCTATGCTCGCATATTTTGTTCAACCATTGGTAATTAAACATAAAACCAGTAAAAATCTATACAAAATACTTAAATACATCTTTGATAATGCCTTTAATATTATAGAAAACCAAACACACTTATCAAAAGATGATATTTTATTAAGATTAAATAAATCTTCTCATGTGTTCGCAAAAAGATTTGTTGATATTTACAAATTTGCTACTCAGTCAACTGATAATCAACAATTTTTAGATACTTACTTAAATGCAAAACTTTTTTAAAGGAGAAAAAATGTTATTTTCAGTAATAATTCCAACACATAATTCAGAAAACTATATTAGTAAATGTTTGGACTCTATATTAATTCAAAAGGTGAAAGACTTTGAAATCATTTTAATAGATGACGGAAATACTGATTCCACCAATAAGATTATTTTAAATTATAAAAAAAAATACAGCAACATTCGTTTATATACTAATAGAATAAAAGGTGTTAGCGCAGCAAGAAATTTAGGTATAACAAAAAGTTATGGTAAATATATAATTTTTGTTGATAGTGATGATAAAATTGCTCCTGATCTGTTTAATCAATTAGTGCCACATTGTAACGCGAACACAGATCTAATTAAATACAATGCGATTTATGTTGGCGGTTCATTTTCTCCAGATGATGATCGATTTATATGTAAACCATTTATTAAAAAAAACGGCTCAAATGCTTTAATAGATTTTTGTAATCAAGAAAAAATTTTTGCGACCCCTTGGATGTATTGTGCAAAAAAGGAAATTTATACAAATAACCACTTATTTTTCCCTGTCGGAAGAGTTCACGAAGATGTCGCAATTATTCCTTTACTTATCGCTTTTTCTAAAACTGTTACAAGTATAAACTATATTGGATACTATTATATACAACACTCTAAAAGTATTATGAACGACAGAAGTTATGAAAAGAAGCTTTCTCGTGCTTATGACTTTTTATTTCATTACGATTATTTACACAAAAGAATTGGAAACGCTTTAGGCATTACTTCAGAATGTAAAAAAATATTTTTTAATTATCTATCTAAGAGAATAAATTGTAAAATAGAACATTTACTTGGAAAAGATAGACAAAAATTTATCACGGAATTAAGTGCTCGCAATGTTGACCAATGGATTTTGGATGGTCAAAAAATTGCTAATAAATATCACTAGGAGAAAATATGAATAAGTTTGAAAATCAATTAGTAATTCTTATGGGAGGCAAAGCCTCAAGACTATGCCCTGTCACATATTCACTGCCTAAGGGATTAAACATAATTAACCACAAACCTGCGATATTTAACAACATTGATACATTAATTAAATATGGATTAAAAGATATTATAATTGTATGTAATGACTCAAATTACGACATTATTTCTTCTATGTTTAGAAAATGTTACAAAAACTTGTTAAATATTCAAATTGTAATACAACATGAGCTAAATGGACCACTTGGAGCATTTCAATGTGCAGAGCCATATATAAACAAGTCTACATTGCTTATGCTTGGTGACACTTTGTGTGATTGCAATTTTGATTATTCCAAAAACTTTGTTGGTATATCTGAAAATAAAAATACTAATGATTTCCAAAGATGGTGTTTTGCAATAACCGACGAAGACAATAAAATTTTAGAATATGAAGATAAACCAAACAACAAACCAATATCAAATAAGATTGTTATTGGCGTTTACTACTTTAAAAATGCAAACTTGTTAAAAACATTGCTAAAAAAAGATTATCCTGAACTAAATAATGAAAAACAACTTAGTTCTCTTCTTTCTGTATATATGAAAAAAGAAGATATGTTCGCTCAAACCATCACCAAATGGCAAGACATTGGAACACTAGAGAATTATGTAAATACCAACTCTGCATATTTAACTGGAAGATATTTTAATAATTTTAAAAAGACAGACTTAACAATTGAAAAACAAAGTAAAGAAAAAGTCGTAAGCTATGAAATTGATTGGTATAGACAAATTTCCAAAACACCTCTAAAGGTTCTTATTCCACAATTTGTAAGTTATAAAAAAGGGCATAATGATTATCGTTATAAAATGGAATTACTTAGCGGAAACTCTCTATATACATATTTAAATTATTATGATATTCCAATCAGTAATGTAGAATATATTATTAAATCGTTATTTTACACTGCAAATATTATGTGGTCTTATTCAAATAAAAAATGTGTTATGAATATGCCCCTTGCAAGCAGATATGTTTTTTTGTCAAAAACGGAGCGTCGACTTAAAGAATGGAACAACGATATAATAAACAAACATGAAATTATATTAAATGGGAGAAAACTTTTAGGTTATAAAGAAGTTTTGAATAGACTTTCTAATCAAATAGAAGATTTAATTAGTCAATCGGAAAAATACAAAGCCGTTATTCACGGGGATTTGAACTTCTCTAATATTTTTTACTATCCCGACATTGGCAAGTTTTTATTTATTGATCCTAGAGGCAAGTATTATAAAATTGGCATTTATGGAGATAAAAGATATGATGTTGCAAAAATGCGTCATAGTTTTGTTTATAAACATAATAAACTAACACATGCTGGATTTAGTTTGCAATGTGACGCTAATGAATACAAATTAACTTATGATTATGATAAAAAAGAAGATCAATTGTTTGATAAAATTGCACTTATGTATGGATTTAATCCGACTGAGATAAAAATCATTGATGGTTTATTATTTTTATCTCAAATACCTTTACATAAAGAAGATCACTCTTTTCAAATCGCATCTTTTTTAATTGGTCTTAAAATTTTAAATGACAGTATTGTTTAATAATCCTTTTCAGAGTCTATTTCTGCAGTTGTTTCAATTTTGTTTTTGTAACCTTTAAATATAATATGTTCATCTATATATTTATTGCCATCTTTAACCAATTTTCTCACTGAGCCATTGGTCATGTTTCTTTCTTGCGCATACCATAAAGCATCATACCCACATAGTAATACAAGGAGTGATTTAATGGCCCCGCAATGTGATACAATAATTACATTATCACATCCAAAAGCATCGAGTTTTTCCAAAACAAATTTTATTCCTTTCATTCTGCATGTTACATCAAATCCACTTTCCCCTCCTGGAGGGCAAGCAAAAAATTTGTCTTTACTTTTCAGCCTTTTTTTGAAATTTTCTAATTCCTGTGGGAACAGTTTCTCGCATTCCTCAAGAGTGTAATCTCCGAATTTCCCCCTTTCATATTCACGCAACCTTTCATCATATATTGGTTTTAATTTCAGTTCTTGTTCTATCGGAAAAGATGTTTGCCTTGTTCTTAAATATGGACTGGTGATTATAACAGTTTTTTCTTTTTTAGAAATAATACTACTCATAAATTTGGCCGTTTCTTTTGCTTGACAATGTCCATTAGCGGTTAGTGGAATATCCCTATCTGGTTTTATATATCCAGTCTTATTTACATTTTGTTCACTCTCACCGTGTCTTATTAGATAGATATTCATTCTTAAACTCTCCTTATAATTTTATTAATTATTATATTATTTAATTCATCTAGATTATTTTTAAAAGTATGTTTCGCATTTTTGATAATTTTATAATCAAATAAGGGAACATTCTTTTTTACAAATTCCATACATTCTTTTGCATTATATTGCTTAAGTCCTTCATCTTTTTGTCCTATAATTGCAAAAACAGGAATTTTGATGTTGTTTAATTTTTCAAACTTGAAATTTGAGTTTTTGTATTGTATATTGTGTAATTTACATTCTGGAGAAAATGATAAGAATGTCCTTGAGCATATATCGCAAAATCCCAAAAATTTTTCAGGCAATATCTCTTCAGATTTGTTAGATTTTAAGTTTTCTAAAGCCTTGTTAATATTTAGCGGATATTGATATATTATTTGTGTTAAATCTTGTGGGGCTAGCATAAATATTTTTTTTATATTATTTACTTTGTTTTTATTTAGATAATCTATAATTTTATTGCACGCCAAGCTATGGGTTATAACATAAATATTTTCATATTTCTCTTCCTTTAAAAAATTAAACCAAGCATCGTAATCACAAGAGTAATTATACAAATATTCGTAACATCCACCGCAATTTATTTCTTGAGCTAAGCCGTTAA
Organism: uncultured Clostridia bacterium; assembly: GCA_944376495.1. Lineage (GTDB taxonomy): Bacteria > Bacillota > Clostridia > Christensenellales > UBA1242 > Caccovivens. Next base: position 9,592 of record CALWCW010000065.1, read on the forward strand.
TTTCTTTTTTCATAGGATAAATAATTCCATAACCTTGTGTGTATCCAAACAAAAATGAAATTTTATTTTGTTTTAATTTCTCATGTACTGACTTTGCCAAGGAATCATAGCATCCGGCGAAACCATGGAAATATATACAACAATTTTTTTTATTAATTTTAGAATATACCCCTTTAAGTATCACATTGTCAGCGTTTTTTATTCTAATAACAGATTCCATCATTTCTCTCCTCTGCAATTTCCATAGCTTTAAATGTCTCAAATAAGGCGTTATACACTTTATCATAATCATCTTTGAATGAATGTCTTGCTCCCGGTATAATTAAATACTCCCCGTGTTGGCAATTATTTGTAATTCTCTTCATCAACGCGTGTGCATTTTCAAGTGAGCATTCTTTTCCTAATCCCTTGTCATTAGACCCTATAATTATATATAAAGGACAATTTATATTCTTTAGCATTGAAAAGTTTCCATTGCTTGATTTATATGGAATATTGTTTAAAACTGGATTATATCCTAATCTAAGAAAAGCGCTTGAACTCATTATAAAAAAACCGTAGATTTTTTTACTGAGTATTTTGTCTTTTTGTTTGTTTTTAACATTCGCAATTGCCTCTTCCAATAATTCAGCATGTCTTTCGTCCGTAAAAATGTTGCCAAAATCTGTAGGAGCAAGAAATATGCATGATTTTACATTTTTGATATTCTTATTGTTCAAAAAATATACTATCTTATTGCAGCCATAGCAATGTCCAACAAAAACAATATTTTTATATCCCTGAGTTTTTACATAATTATACCACGCATTGAGTTCATGGATTGTAGTATTAAAATTATCGTAACAAGCACCTGCCTTAATTTTTATTGTTTTATCTAAAGTAGTAATTTTATCTAAAGTTGTGTCCAAAAAACAAGATTGTGTCCTTGCCCAAACAAAACTATATTTATTATCTCCACAAAATCTTGCAACAGTTTTTGCTAGCCCATCATATGCACCAGCGAGTCCTGGAACGAAAATTATACAAGTATCTGATTTGTTTTTTAAATATTTGCCCTCAAGAATTACATGATTTTCTGTTGTAACTTTGCATTTTATTAATTCCATATAATTATTATACAACGAAAACTAATAAATGTAAATATCTATTTTATAAATATTTTGGTATTGACATAAAAGAATGGCTATGCTAATATATAAGTGTATGAAAATGTTCCTAGCCAACAAACTCAATAAATTACAACTAAGCCATATCATTTTTGATTTTGATAAGACTTTATATTCATCAAAAAATATTAATAATGAATATTTAAACTACATTTGCACAGCTATTATCAACATGTGCGATGTAAATAAAAAAACCGCGCGAGACAGAATGAAAAATGCTGGCTTTGTCAAGTATAACAAAAATATGTCTCGTATGAGGGATAGTAGTGCCAAACTTGGTTTTAGTATTGAGGATTGGGATAAATATAGGAAAAAAAATTTTTTTTATCCTAAAGAAAATATAGTAAGCGTTGATAATAATCTACTTAAAAAAATAAAAAAAAAGTATCATACATATATTGTTACAACAGAAACATATAAGAACTTAGTAATAAAATCCAAGAATTACCAAATAGACCTTGATAATTTTCATAAAATATACGCCTCCGAATATAACGGAATTGCCAATATTGAAAAAACAACAATTTATCAAAAAATCATAAACGAAGCAAACGTTAGTCCTAGTAGGTTTCTAGTTATTGGAGATAGATATGTAGTTGATCTTGTTCCATTATTAAATCTTGGCGGTTCAGCTATTTTAATTAAAAATGTTAAAGAAGTTAATAAAATTTTGTTAAAATTATTAAAAGTGTAGGTATAAAATGAAAGCATCTATAAAACAAAGAGATATTATAATAAACATTAAAGCAGCCAAGGATATACTATCTTATATCTTAAAAAACTTTGAGGGATTTATTGAAATTGGAGAATATTCACATTCTCCAACTTATTCAATTGTAATACATAACTCTTTGACAAACATTCCATCGAATGCAATTAGTATTACAGATAGTTCTGTTAAATATAATCCAATGATTACATTTGACAGCATTCATTCTGAAATTTGGCTTGATGACACACAAAATTTAAATAGAAATCAACAACTTTCTTTTTATATTATTTCTAATATATATTCTAAAGTTTTATATAATAATGGATATATCTTTTTGCATAGTTCTTGCATTGACAAAGATGGCTATGCTGTGGCAATTTGTGGAGAAAAAAATACAGGGAAAACAGTAAATCAACTGACATTGCTTGAACAAGGCTATAATTTTATCACAAACGATATGCTTGCCATTAAACTTTATAACGACAAATTGGTCTGTCATGGTATTCCTTATTATATAGGCATAAGAATGACAAAACCTTGGATTTGCGAATCAACAAATAAAAAATATGTTGACCTGGCACTTGCAAGAAATTTCAAGTTTAAAGCACAAGGTGGAGAATTAGATGAAAATAAATTTTATATTTCGCCTAGAAAACTTATGGAGATTAATAATACTGAAATACGCAGCCAATCCACTTTAGTCGCGATTTTAAATCCTTATTATAATAATGCTACAGAAATTAATATTAATAAATTAAATATTTTAAATGCATCAAAATTAATTAATTCCCAAATACTAAATCCAGTGCACGAAACAAAACCTTTTCTAGCCGACTTGAAGACTTTAAATCCTAATGCAATGCAATTATCTCAAACAAAAACATTAAATAAACTCCTCTCTTTGCCGGTATTTAATTTTAATTCAAACACTAATCTTAAATCGGATCTGCAATTTTTTGTAGAGAATTTATATAACTATCAAGCTTCGAAAAATAAAACAACTAATAAATCTTGTCGTTTTGGTGAATATGAAGATAAAACAATGTAAATTAATTGTTTTAAGCTAATATAGTTGTACTACACAATAAAAATAATGACAAAATTATCAAAAAAACAATATAGAAACTCTTATACAGCAAAAATAAGTCAAGAAAATATAATTGTCCATTCTATAAAAGATTTAACTTGAAAA
>CALWCW010000066.1 GCA_944376495.1 uncultured Clostridia bacterium
CAAAGGCTGGACAATAGTTGGTGGTGGCGACAGTGTGGCTGCTGTAAATTCTTTTAACCTTGGCAAAAAAATGAATTATATTTCAACGGGCGGTGGAGCAACTTTGAAATTTTTAGAAAAGGGGACATTGCCTTGTATAGAGGTCATTCAGGAGAAGATAAGATGAAAATAATAGCAAATTTTAAAATGAATAAAACACCTTTGGAAACCAAAGACTATTTAATGAACTTTCTTTCAAGGGTTAAAGAGTGCCCACATGAAATTGTTTTGTGCTTGCCTTTTACATCTTTATTTGTCGGGAAATTCTTGACTGAAGGGACAGGTGTAAAAATAGGTGCACAAAATATTTGTGATGAGGACGAGGGCAAATGCACAGGTGAGATTAATGGTGCAATGCTTGCTGATGCTGGAGCAAAATATGTTATAATTGGTCACAGCGAAAGAAGAACAAAATTTAAAGAAAACAGCAAGATGATTAACAAAAAAATTAAATGTGCTTTAAAACATGGACTAAACTGCTTACTATGTGTTGGAGAAAATTTAGTTGAACGAAACACATTAAAAACAGCGGAAGTTTTAAAGGAACAAATAGAAGATGCTTTAAAAGGTATATACGAAAATGAACTTGAGCATATCACAATTGCCTATGAACCTATTTGGGCAATTGGAACAGGACAACATCCAACTGCAAAAGAGATTGACGTTTCAGCAAACGTTATACGAAAGGTTATATCAAATGATTTTTCTGTTCAAGCGGGTGAAAAGATAAATGTTGTTTATGGCGGAAGTGTTGAACCTAAAAATATAAGTCAAGTTTCAAAAGCAAAAAAGATTAATGGATTTTTAATTGGCGGGGCATCACTTGACTATAATAATTTATTGCAAATTTTATCAACATTAAAATAAATATTTAATTATTAAAAAATATTTTATTTATTTTATTCTTATAAATAATTTAATAAAAAATAAAAAAATAAAATAAAAAATGTTATAGAAAATTTTAATTATGGTATTTCTATCAATTGATTAAAATTTCATTAAAACTCTAATTTTATTTGCTAAATAAGGCAATCAAGATGTATAATATACAAAGGAGAATTATGGAACATCTTTCGCTTTATCGAAAATATAGACCAAAGAATTTTGAAGAAGTGATTGGTCAAGAACATATTACAAGAGCATTGCAAAACCAAATAGCACAAGATAAGATTGGTCATGCCTATTTATTCACAGGTTCACGTGGAATAGGGAAAACTTCAGTTGCTAGAATTTTTGCACGTGCTGTGAATTGTTTAAATAATCAAAATGGTTCTCCGTGCGGTGAATGTGAGGTTTGCAAACGTCTTGCCGAGCAAAACGACATAAACATTATTGAAATTGATGCTGCATCAAATAATAAAGTAGATGATGTCCGAGAGATAAGAGAAAAAGTCAAGTTTTTGCCTGTGGGGACTAAATATAAAGTTTATATAATTGACGAAGTTCATATGCTGACTGATAGTGCTTTTAATGCACTTTTGAAAACACTTGAAGAGCCACCTTCGCACGTTATATTTATTTTGGCTACTACTGAAGTTCACAAACTCCCAGCAACAATTTTGTCAAGATGTATAAGGTTTGATTTTAGGCTTGTTTCTGTCGGGCAATTAACTCAACTCCTTGCAGATATTTTAGATAAAGAAGAAATATCTTATGATGAGGAGGCTTTAAAACTTATTGCTGTTGCAGGTGAAGGTAGTGTGAGAGATACATTATCAATTGCAGACTGCATTGTTGCATATTCAAGCGGCAAAATAACAAAAGAAAACGTGATGAAAGTGCTTGGAACGACTGATTATGATTTGTTGATAAAATACTTTGATTTATTAAAAGATAAAAACATCGGTGAACTTTTAAGTCTTGTCCAAGAAATTGACTCAAGCGGAAAAAACATTTCTGTTTTTGTTAAGGATTTGTCAAAACATGCAAGAAATTTGCTTATTATAAAATCTTGTAAAGAGGCAGAGGAGATATTAAACCTTCCACAAGAGGCTATGGAAAAGATGAAAAATCAGGCACAAGAATTTGACGAAAAACAACTTATAAAATATATGCAAATTTATGGTGGTGCTGAAAATGAACTTCGCTGGACATTGTCACCTAGACTACTTTTGGAAACTTTATCTCTCACTGCGATGACAGGACTTGAAAATGATGAGGTAAAAAAAAACTAAAAATTAATATCAATTTAGAAAAAGTTTCTGCTAAAACAGTTTGGGGAAAGGTGGTTTTATTTCTAAAAGAGCATAGGCAAGTTGCTTTGCACGTGGCTTGTGGAGATATAACGGATGTTCAAATTGATGCAAATAACTTGATTATTAATGCGAATGATGGTATGCTTATAAACCTATTAAATGATGGAAAAAGAGAGATTGAAAATGCTCTGCGATGGCAGGGACTTGAATTAAATGTTGAAATTAATATAAAAAAAGAAAACATTACTAAAGAAGATGAAGATATAAAAAAATTAAAAGAAACTTTTGGAGATTATTTGACCATAAAAGGAGGTAAGTATAATGGCTTATGGTAATTTCGGAGGATTTGGCGGAGCAAATATAAATCAGCTTATGCGTCAAGCACAAAAAATGCAAGAGGATATGGCAAAAGCCAAAAAAGAACTTGAAGAAACGGAGTTTTCGTCAAGTGTTGGTGGCGGAATGGTTGAAGTAAAAATGATGGGTGATAGAACTATGAAATCAATCAATATAAAGCCCGAAGTTGTTGACCCTGAAGATGTTGAAATGCTTGAAGACTTGGTTGTTTCAGCAGTTAATGATTGCCTAGGACAAATCAGCAGAAAAGAAAAAGAGAATTTGCCAAACGTTCCTGGCATGATGTAATATAGACATATAATTAAATTGAACCTAAAAATTAAAGAGAGAAAGTTATGCAAGATGATGTCATTGAAAGATTAATTGAACAGTTTAGAACTTTGCCTGGCGTTGGTTATAAAACAGCACAACGCTATGCTTTTTCTATTATTGAAGGGAAATCACAACGAGCAGAAAATTTTGCTAGTGCAATTATTGAGGCAAAGAAAAAAATAGGATTTTGTTCGGTATGCGGAAATTTTACTGATAAAGAAATATGTCCAATTTGCTCTCATCGTGACAGAACTATTATTTGTGTAGTAAAAGAGCCAAAGGATATAATAGCCATGGAAAAGGTTAAAACTTATAATGGTGTTTATCATGTTTTATTTGGGACAATAAGTCCGCTTGAACATCGTGGACCTAATGATATTAAAATTAAGGAATTATTAGCACGTGTGCAAGCGGACAAAGTTAAAGAAGTCATAATGGCAACCAATCCAGATGTCGAAGGCGATGCAACAGCAATGTATATAGCAAAATTATTAAAACCGCTTGGAGTTCGAGTTACAAGAATCGCTCAAGGAATATCTATGGGTAGTGATTTGGAATATGCAGACGAGATGACTTTAGCAAAGGCATTAGAAGGCAGGCGAGATATTGACTAAAATTATTATAGGTTTAGAGTGAAAATAAAATGATTAATTATTAAATTAATTATTTTAAAATTTTAAAAATAATTTACAATAATATTTATAAATAAATTAAAAAATATAAATAAAAATAAAATTAATTTTATTAAAAAAATAAAAAATAATAATTAATAATAAATAATTAATTAATTTTCAAAAAAAACAAAATATTTAATATATAAATAAAAATACTTTAAGGAGAAAAAATGGTTATTGAAGAGATTGAAAAACTTTTAAATGAGGCTGGGAACAAAGCGGGCTATAAAGACAATTTAGCCGTTTCATTTTCTAGCATACCTGAACTTTGTGACTATCAATGCAATGACGCCTTTTCTCTTGCTAAAAAATATGGTAAAAATCCCTTTAATATTGCTCAAGAAATTGTTGACAATATAGAAAAGAATGATTTTTTTGAATTTGAAGTTGTTCGTCCAGCCTTTATAAATGTGAAGTTGACAGATAAAAAACTGGGACAAGTTGCAAACTATTGTTTAAGCGATGAAATGGGCGGAGTTCAAAAACATAAAGTAAGTCAACGTATTGTTTTAGATTATGGTGGAGCAAATGTCGCAAAATCACTTCATGCTGGTCATTTACGTTCTCCTATTATTGGCGAAAGCCTTAAAAGACTATATAAATTTTTAGGAGATGAAGTTATTGCAGACGTTCATCTTGGAGATTGGGGACTTCAGATGGGACTTACCGAACTTCAACTTTACTATGATGGGGTCCTTGATTATTATTTTAAAAATAAGGGGGGCATGCCAAGCATAACTCTTGAAATGCTGAACGAAGCCTATCCTAAAGCAAGTGCAAGAAAAGATAGTGACGAAGAATTTAAGAAAGAAGCTGACACTTGGACTTTAAAAATTCAAAATAAAGAAGAGCCTTACTACGAAATCTATAAAAAGATGAGAGAGGTTTCTGTTAAAGAAATTAAAAGACAGTATGGTGAACTAGGAGCAACATTTGATTTATGGCTTGGTGAGAGTGATGCGGAGGGCTATATTGATAAAGCCATAAAAATTATTGAGGACAAAGGACTTGCAAAAATAAGTAATGATGCTCTTGTGGTTGAAGTTGCACAAGAAGGAGAAAATATTCCTATTACAAATGAAAACGGCGAAGTGATTAGATTTAAAAACCCAATGCCACCTGCAATGCTAAAAAAATATAATGGGGCTTCACTCTATGCGACCACTGATATTGCAACAATTCTTATGAGAAATGAAACCCTCGGAAAGATTGATAGAATTGAGTATATCACCGACCAAAGACAGAAAATGCACTTTACGCAGGTTTTTCGAGTTTGCAAAATGGCAGGCATTTCTCCAGAAAATCAACAACTATTGCATATGAGTTATGGGACAATGAATGGAAAAGATGGCAAACCTTTTAAAACACGCTCTGGCGACACTGTAAAACTTGACGACATTATTAATCTTTTGATTGAACGTGCCAGTGAAAAGTTGAAAGCAAATAATGTGGAACAGTCAAGAGAAACTGCACTTATGATTGGTGTTGCAGCAATGAAGTTTGGTGATTTATCAAACAGCATAAGCAAAGATTATGTTTTTGATTTAGATAGATTTTTATCTTTTGAAGGAAAAACAGGACCATATCTTCAATACACAACAGTCCGTATTAATTCTATCTTAAACAAAATTAAGGAAAGCGGTTGGGAAGGAAGTAACGAATTTTTAATTTCCTCGATTGAAGAGCGACAGATTATTAAATATATCTTAAAATTAATATCGGCTTACGAAATTTGCTATAAAGAAAAATCCTTAAATACCCTCTGCACAGCTGTTTATGAACTTGCAAGCAACTTTTCAACTTTTTATAATAATCATAATGTTATAAACGAAAAAGATTATAAAGTAAAATCAAGCTATGTTCTACTTTTAAAACTCGTTCGGAAGGAAATCGTAAACGCACTTTACGTGCTTGGAATTGAAATTCCTAAAAAAATGTAAAAAAAATTTTAAAAAGGGTATTTACAATTTGAAAAAAATATGCTATTATAAAGTAAAGTTAATGGAGGACTTATGAGTAATGAAATTAAACCAAGAATAAAATCTGAACAAATTTTAAAATATTATGATGCCCTTTTGGCAGGTAGAATAGTCGCAAGAAAAAGTGACCTCGAAAAAAATTTAATTAAAGCAAAAGCACAAACATCAAATCATATTGATGATGAAATGTCTATGGGAATGTAAAAGGAAGTTTTATGCTTTCTTTTTTTATTATAAATTAAAATATTGACAATTTTAATGTTTTCTTTTGTGTATATTTTAGTTTATTTTATTAAATAAATTACAATTATCTAAAAATATCTATTATTTTATAAATTACATCTAGGAAGCAAAAATTTTGACAAGTCAAAATTTGGGTTTGCTATCGCAAACAGCACATGAATGTGCGGCTTCCTAGTTGTTTTTTTAAAGCTCTATATAAAAATAACACAATAAAATAAAGTTAACTAATATATTATAATCAAGAACCTTAAATTTTTTTGATTTTGATTCGGTACAAGACAATTGACATTGTCAAACAAGTATGTTATAATTTTTTTATATGGAGCAAACATTAGAAAAGTTTAAATCTCATTTGTTTAAAGTCTGTGAGGATGATTGCCTTCGTAAACTTGCACTTGATTTTTATGAAGATTTTAGTAAGTTCTATAAGGGGCAAGTTTTTGTGCGTGAAAATTTTGAAACAATTGAGATTGATGGGGAAATTTATGAACAGGATATAGTAAAAGATTTATTTGCTGATAAAGACGAGGTTACGGCGGAAGAAATTTTCACTTATAATTTTATTAACTTTGTTGAAAAATTGGAGTTCTTTGAGAAACAAAACCATGTTGCTGGGGTTGTTAATGCAATCAAAAAACGTATTTTATTATATAAACCAAATTCTAAACAATTTTTTAATTATATTGTTGATAAGACAAAAGACACTCCTCCTTTATTTTCAATATTTTCAGAGAGCAAATTAAATAAAGGTGTAGAACTTTCTAAAAATCAAATTGCTGAATATAAAGCAATAGCAAAAAAATATGATATTGACATGGAAGCACAAATTCAAGCGTTACGCAAGAATCCTGAAAAAATTATTAAAGAAACTTTTTATCATGAGTTTTGTCATCTATTTGAAGTGAGAAAATTTAAAAATGGCAAGTATTTAAAAAATAACATGTCCAGTAGAATAGTCGAATTAAAAAATAAGAGAAGAAAAAAATGTATGTCAGGAGTGACATCTATTGATGAAAATTTGAAAGTTAAAGAAAAATTTATTAAAGATAATGCTTGTCTTATAGGCTCAAATGCGTTATCTGAAATTTTGAATGAAGAACTAAATCAAAATGTTTTAAGAAGATTTTCAACAAAAGATGTTTCTGGCCTATATCAATCTACCGCTTCAAAAAAACAGATGAATAGTGGGTCAACTTATAGAATTAATTATGATTTTGCAACATTGTTTAAATGTGTAATTTTTGATGAAGATATGAAAAACTTGAGATTTAATGCAAGTCATATGATTAAATGTTTTAATCAATTTCAAATAAGTGAAGAACTTTTGTCAAAATGTATAGAAGATATAAAAACAAATCTAATAAATATTAATTATGATATTTATTTTCGAGTTCAAAATGTTTTAGATAATTTGAAAAGTGGCAAAAATACTAGTTTTGAAATTATTAATATTTTATCTGGTGTTTTCGAAAATGCAAAAAATATGGATGATACTTTTGTCTTTTATACCAAACTTTCACCTTATTTAATCGAATTTAAAGAAAATATTCAAGCTTTATATATGGATGTCATAAAATCTTCAGTCATTCAAAAGTTAAATGATGACCAGTTTGTTAAAGATGATGAATTTTACAAACAACTTAATCAAACTTTGGAAAACATAGATAATTTTCTTATTTATCCCGTTGAAAATATTGAAGAAAATTACTTTGATGAAAATGGAAAGAAAGAACGGAAAAATCATTCTTCTTTGAATTTATATTCGCTTGATAAATGTGTTGAAAAATTTAAAAACAAACTTGAAAATCATAAACAAATAAAAATTTTCCATGAATTATTTCATTTGATTAAACAACATGTTGAAAATTTGCCAGATGAAGAGAGGGAGAGGGTATTATCTCATTTGACTTTCTTTGAAAAACAAGATTCTATAGATAAAAAATATGATGCTCTTCAACTATTTTTAACATTTGATGAAATTTATAATGAAAGGTCCTTTCATTTATCGCAACAAACAAACAGGCAATTAGATGATAGCGAAAAGGATTTATTTTAAAATTTGTTTTTTACAAATTGATAATAAAGAGGCGTTATGAGAATTAAAAAGGATTTAAAAGAATTTTTACCTTGGAATAAAGGGAAATTTAAAAAGGTAGAAACAATGCTTGCAAAAGAATTTAGCGGACAGGAAAATTTGATTGGGAAATCAAGTATTTATTGGGCACGTAAAAAGAAACTTCTTAAAGAACTTTACAACATTGACTGGAAAACTCCTCAAGAGTTAAATCCAGATACAATTTTTGATTAAGCAAAGTGAGCACATCAATTTTTTCGGTGTGCTTTTATTTTATTGAAAAAATTTTAAAATTTGTTTTGTGTTTTAGAATTAAAAATATATAATATATTTGTTAGGAGTTTAAAATGTTTCTTAATTATATTTTACCGCTTATTATTAGCATCATATTTATTGTCCTTTTTGTGACTATCTGCACAATAAAACTCAAAAATGCTCCAGAAAGCAAAAAACTTGTTCCTGTGCAGGTGGTATTTTGGGTTTTAGTTGCTTTAGAATTTGCAAAAATTTTCTATTTGATAGCTCAAAATGGTTCATATCAGCCAAGTCGTTATCCAATTGTTTTTTGTTCGCTGGTTTTCTTCGCATATCCTCTTTTTTGTTTTAAAAAGAACAGATTTTCAGAGGTGGCAAAAGGATTTTCAGTTATTCCTGCTATGATTATATTCGTTTTGTTCGTTGCGATTCAATGGCAGTTTAATATGTCGTTAATTCAGGGACATAGTTATTTGTTCCATGCGGCAATGCTTGCAGTTTCAATCTACTTATTGACGGCAAAAATCTACAAATTTGAGTTTAAGAAATTCTATTCGTTATTTCTAGTCTTGTCAGGTTATATTGTTTTTTCAACAGTTTTAAGTTTATTCATTGGCGGAGATATTTCTTATTTTGGACCTAATAGCTCTTATCTTGGAATAATCTACAATAATTTTGGTTATGCGGTTGGCAACTTGCTTGTTATTATGCTGTTCTTTGTGCTTTGTTTTGCGGTTTATGGAATTATTGGGCTATGCCAACGGAAAAAGAAAAAAGTTGTAACGAATGAAAGTGGGGAGGTGAAACAATGATTTTTGATATTTTAGCATTACTACTTGTATGTATTTTCTTCCCTGTTATTGTTTATTCGGGAATTAAAATTTATAAACCAAAAAGCTATAAAGGATTAATTATTGGATTATCAATCGCATTCTTATGTATGGAATTATTAAGATTTTTCTACAATGCAAGCTTGTATGACGGAGGTGTAACTCCAGCCGACGATATTAAATATTCATTCATTACCATACTTGTAATTGTCTGTATGTTTGCAACATTTAGTTCAGGAAAAGTAAGAAAGTTAAGTAGAGGTTTATTTTGCCTAACAAGTTTAATCCCTGTTGTTCTGGCAATAACGAACTCTAGCATTTATACAAATGTTTTAGATACTTATGCTGTGACAAAGGCTTTATATTTTTTAGAAGCAGGTATTGTTTTGACAATTGCGTTGCTATATGTAATTCAAGATAAAACGGAGTTCTCTCCATGGCAAATTCTTTGGTCAATTATTCTATTTGTAATTTTTGTTGGACTAGACCTTCTTGTCATTTTCTTCTGGAGAACAGAAGCGATTATAGATACTACTTGGTATATTGGAATGGCGGTTTCTGTTGTGACAATTCCTCTTGTTTATGGAGTAAACGTGCTTGTAAATAAGTTAATCAAAAAGAAATCGGAGCAAGTTGTAAATGGTCAAGCAGAAAAAGAGTTGAGTGCTGATGCAGAAAGAATTGAAGAAGATATGCCCGCTAACTCTAATAATAATGAAGAAGAGATTATAAAACAAGAAGAGAATATAGAAAAAGAAAAAAAATAATAAAAACAAATTATTAAAAAGCACCACAGAGGTGTTTTTTAATTGTAAAAAAATCAAAATAAAAAGTTTAAAATTATTAAATAATTAAAAAATAATTAATTAAAAATAATAAAAATAATTATATTTTTAATAAAAATTAATTTTATTTATTATTAAAAAAATAAAAAAATTATAATCTTATTTTTATATTAAATAATTTTTGGAGGAAAAATGGACAAAAAGAGATGTTATTTTGTAATAGACATGAAATCATTTTTTGCATCTGTTGAATGTGCCGAGCGCAGTCTTGACCCAATGACTACAAAACTTGTAGTTGCTGACCAGTCTAGAACAGAAGCCACTATTTGTCTTGCAGTTTCACCAGCATTAAAGGCTTTAGGTATTAAAAATAGATGCAGACTTTTTGAAATTCCAAAGAATATAGAGTATATTGTTGCTCCTCCAAGAATGAAAAAATATATTGAATATGCGGCAGACATTTATGCAATTTATCTAAAATACATTGACAAAAACGATATTCATACTTACTCAATTGACGAGTCAATTATAGATGTCACTGATTATTTAAAATTATATCAAATTAGGGCTAAAGATTTCGCAAAAAAACTTATGAATGAAATTTATGAAACATTGCATATTCCCTCAAGTGCTGGAATTGGAACAAATATGTATCTCGCTAAAATAGCCCTTGACCTTACAGCTAAACACTCTCCCGACAGAATTGGTTGGCTTACAGAAGAAAAATTTATAAAAACTCTTTGGAATCATAAACCGCTTACTGATTTTTGGCAAATTTCAAGTGGAATATCATCAAGGCTTGCAAAATATGGAATATTTGACATGGAGGGCATTGCAAAGGCAAATGAAGATATTTTATATAAAGAGTTTGGAATTAATGCCGAACTTTTAATTGATCATGCGTGGGGAAAAGAAAGTTGTTTGATGAGTGATATAAAATCATATAAAGGAAAATCAAAATCAATTTCTTCATCTCAAATTTTACCAGAAAACTATGACTTTGAAAACGCAAAACTTGTTATGCGTGAAATGATTCAAAATGGATGCTATCAACTTTTCAGACAGGGTTACGTTACATCGCTTTTACATCTTTTTATAGGCTATGGTGATGATAGGTCGCAAGCAAAAGGTAGCATTAGAATGCCAGTTACAACAAATCTTTTTTCTTTTATTGTCAAATATATGGAAAAACTTTTTGACGACATAGTAGATAAGAAAAAACCAATTAGAAAAATTGGCTACGACTTTGCAGAACTTAAAACTTCCGAATATGAGCAATATGATTTATTTACAGACCTTAAGGAAATAGAAAAAGAAAAGCAACTTGTCACAAGTATTTTAGAAATACAAGATAAATATGGGAAAAATTTTATATTGAAAGGAGAAGATTTGACAGAAAAAGCAACTCAACGTGAAAGAAATTCACAAATAGGAGGACATAAAAGTGGAGAGAATTAAAATGCCAAGAAGTGAAAGAGCAAAACAATTTGCTCCTTTTGATGCCTTAAAAGGCTTGCATGATGCCTTAAGGCTTAAAGAGTATGAACACGATGCAGTTCAAAAAGGAGAGATAAGCGAGGAAGAGGCTTTGAAGATTTCAAATACATTGTCTCAAATAAAAAGGGGAGATATTGTTCAAGTGAAATATTATTCAGATGGTCACTATCATGACGTAAAAGGAAGATGCGAACTACTTTTGGATGAAAATATTTTGAAATTAGATAAAATAAATATTCCTATAATGGAAATACTTGATATTATGTTAATGAAAAATCAACAAGATTAATTCTTTTGTTCTTTCTGTAGAATTTAAATACAAAATTAACGATACTTAAAATAAAACTTTAAAACATTTTCTTGACAAAATTAAATATTTGTTAAATAATTATTACATGAGCATATTACTTTCTTTTTTAATTGGCTTATCAATGCTTTTTTCTTATTCAGTTGGTGGCGAAGGGGTGATTATAGCATCACATTGCTATCTTTTTTCATCTCCGTCTTTTGAAAGTGAAAAAATTATGAATGATGATAGCGAACTAATTTTATATCATAATGATAAAGTGACTATTTTGCAAGAAGATGGAGATTTTTTACTTATTAGGACTGAAGAATATGATAAAGAAGGTTATGTTTATAAATATTATGTTACGTCAAATTCTTCGCAAGATGTTTATCCTGTTTTTAATGCGACAATAAGAAATGATACAACCATCTATGATTTAGACCAAAAACCAACCGAATGGACAGCAAAGGCAGGAAGTCGAGTTTATATCTACGGCGGATTTAATGAAAATGGAATGACCGCTATTCAAGTGGTGCTTGAAGATGGCAGTTTGTATAATGGTCTTGTTAATTCTGAAGATTTAAGTCCAGACGGAATAAGTTCGACTTTGATAATAGGTATTTCTGTTATTGCAGCGGCGGTTACAATAATTTTATCAATTGTCTTTTTGAAAAAGACAAAGAAGAAAAAAGCAAAAAAAATTCAAAATTAAATTTAATAACTTTACCATTTAAGAAAAACTTTTTAATTAAACTCAGTTTGATTATTATAATTTTTGGCAGTAAATATTGTAATATAAAAAACTCTTTAGTAAACTTTGAACTAAGGAGTTTTTATGAATAACATTTTTAGTGATTTAGAAAAATTAAAAAGAGAAATATGGCACTTGCGGGAGAGTATAAGGGCACTATCTAGTGTAAATTTAACTTCCTTACAGGCAAAAGTCAATGAACATGACAGCCAATTTCAGCAATTATCAACGGCTTTAGACTCTCAAAATCAACTTTTGCAATCTACGTCTAATTTAGTCAATTCACATGAAACATCAATTGAAAATTTAAATGAAGATTATCAAACACTATCAGGGAATTTGACCTCGCTGGACGGAACGGTATCATCACACACGCAGTCAATTTCAAGCATCAACTCAAGTATTACCGAATTGCAAAACAAAGATGACGATATAGATGAAGAACTTGCATTGCATTATTCAAGAATAACAAGTAATACAAATTCAATTAATTCAATAGGCGATGATATTGATAGTTTATCAAGTAGTTATAGTCAATTGGTTGAAGCATCTAACACGTTATACAACACTTTAGGAGATTTACAAGATGATGTAGAAGAAAACTTTGGTAATATTACGACATTGACTGGGAATATAAGCACCATAAATACTAATTTGCAAACATTGTCGGAAGATTTGACTTCGCTGGATGGAACAGTATCATCACACACGCAGTCAATTTCAACCATTAACTCAAGTATTACCGATTTGCAAAATAAAGATGATGATATAGACGAAGAACTAGCGTTGCATTATACCAGAATAACAAGCAATACAAACTCCTTCAATTCTTTAAATAGCACGGTGGGTTCTTTAACAAGCAGTTATTCAGAATTGGTTACCGCTGTAAACACTTTAGATTTATCATTAAATAGTGTTGAAAATTCAATTACTGGCATTGAGGAAGATATAGGCGATATACAAGAGGCTCTTCCAGAAACAATTGTTCTTTATGATAAAGACAGCACCGATTCAAATATCAATTTGGGTTATACGAATGGTGCATTAGGAAGAACGACTTTAACTATTGATTTGTCGTCATATGAGAAATTAAGTATTTATGCAAGTTTGAATGGGTTTTCTGCTCAAACAACTATTTATCTTAAGAATAGAACTCTTACTGACCATGTCATTTTTTCTGCCGCTGATAATTTTACATCACTTCATTTTTTGAAAGTAAATATTCCATCTTCTTTAGATAAAGTAGAAGTTAAAAATATGGGTGTCTATACTTATGATTCCACTACTGGTAATGTAAGTTTTCAATATTCTTCAAGAAAAGCAGGATATTTTATTTATAGAATTGAAGGAATGAAATAATTGTTGATATAATAATAATTTTATTTTAATAAATTCTTAAAAATTATTGAAATTTAATATATTTATTTTATTTTTTAATATATTTATTAAATTATTTAATTTAGGTAAAATAATTTATTTTTTAATTTTATTTAGTTAAATTAATTTAATTTTATTTAATTATATAATCCCTTTTCTTTTAATTGTTTAGAAAAATTATAAAATTGTTAATTTACTTAATTTTAGTCAAATCGCAATCCTTTTAAAACGGGTTGACGCATCCCTCCATCTTTTGTCAACATCATATATTGCACAGTGCAGATTAGATTGGGATTTATCCATATAATGTCCTTATCTTTTAATTGCTCAAATAGTGGTTTCTTAATTTTATTTATACTAGCAAAGTCTAGTAGTAAGTTTTTTTCTTCTTTTGACATAGTTGCATTTACATTTCCTCTATATTGAAGATTTCCTTGTTTGTCAAAATCGCCTAAAATTAAATCTTTTATTTTTCCATTGTCATCCAATTTGAATCCGCATACTATAAAATCTTCGTCAAGAAGATTTTTTATTTTTATCCAATTTTTACTCCGCTTTCCTAGTTCATAAACGGAATCTTTTTTCTTGGCAACAATTCCTTCCAAATTTAATTTTTTTGTTTGATTAAAAAGTTCAATTCCTTTTTCTTCAATATAACGACTTATGCTCAAAAGTTCGTTTTCTTTAATAGTCTTTTTTAATAATTCTTTTCTTTCAAGCAATGGCTTATTTATGAGTTCTCTATCTTTTAAAAATAATATGTCGTAAGCAACAAAATGAACTTTTGTTTTTTCGCTTTCAATTTCGATTCGAAATTTATCTGTTAAAAGGCTTCGTTTTTGTAAGGCAAAAAAATCGGGTGTACCGTTTTTGCTTATAACAACCAGTTCACCATCAATTATACACTTCTCTTTAGCTTGCTTGTGAATATTGTTGAGTTCGGGATAAACAGAAGTGACGTCTTTATTTCTTTTGTTACGCAAAATGGTTTTATCATTATCTAAATATGCAACGCATCTTATACCATCAAGTTTAAGTTCGTAAATATAATCTTTGTCATTAAAGGGGAGTTTTTCACTTTCAAGAAGCATCGGTGAAATATTTTTCTTATCAAACAAATTCATCTTATGCCTTCTTTTTTATTTTGACAACTTTATCAAGATTTTGAACCGAAGCCTGTAAAGCATCCATAAGGTCAGTGATTTTAATCGTTTTGTCATCATCAACTTGTTTTATTTGTTTTCCTTTTGCTTTATCTTTAATAGCCTGTTTGACACGAGCGTTATATTCATCTTTGTAATCAGCGGGGTTAAAATTTCCGCTCATACCTTTTATAATCTCTTTTGCTAAAGTAACCTCTTGCTTTGAAATATCTTGCTTGATTTCACCTGTTGGACTATGTTGAACTTCTTCATCAAAAAATAATTTGCTTAATAAAAGGTTGTCATCTCGCACCCAAAGAGCAATTACGCATTCGCTAGACCCTAGCATAGTTTTTGCAATTCCAACTTTATTTTCCTTTTTTAAAACTTCCTTTAAAAGATAGAAGGCTTTTTCAGCACCCTTACTCTCTGGAACAACATAGTAAGTTTTGTCATAATAAATAGGATTGATTTCTTCAAGCGATACAAATTTGTCAATAATAATATTTTTATCTTTTTTGCTTTTAAGCCTTTCAAGTTCTTCATCTTCAAATATAACATATTGCCCTTTTTCTATCTCATATGCTTTCACAATATCTTCATTTTTTAAAACTTTGTCATTACAATCAACGCAAGTTTTCTTGTATTGGACTCTTGATTTTGTTTTTTTATCAAGCATATTAAATCCTATATCATTGTTCTTAATGGTATTGTGAAGGGTTATAGGAATATAAACAAGCCCAAAGCCTATTGAAGTCTTGTAACTATAAGCCATAAAAATCTCCTTTATTTTAGTATGTCGTTTTAACAAACAATTTAAACATATAAAAATAAAGTTTAAAATTAAATTAAAATAATAAAAATTACAAATAAAATAATAAAAAATTTTTAAAATATATAAATAATTTTTAAAAATAGTAAAAAATAAGTCCCTATTTTAAACCATATGGGTCTTATTGGGACTTATAATATTGAATAATTTTATTCTAAAGTTTTTAAGAATTGTTCATAATGTCTTGATTTTGCTTCAAATATTCCACCAGCAATAGCAGTTGGGATTGCACTTATAGCACATATTGTTGGTGCATTACTTGTGCTACTGTTATAGGCTTCAAGAAATTCAGGTTCATAATTTGTTATATAGTCATGGACATCATAGTCTTCGTTCATTACTCTTTTAGATTGTGCATAATATTCATCTAAACTAATTTCTTTGTTGTCATATTTTACATCAAGTTCTTCAAGTCTTTGTTCTTTCCATTGCTGATTAAATTCTTCATATCTTGTTTGAGAAATGACATCGTCTTGTTTGACTGATTCATTATAAGCTATAGCCGCTGATGTTCCAAGTAACCCCAACGTGCCTAGCAAAAGAGTTATTCCTAATCCTAAATGTATATTTTTAATTAAGGTATAGTTTTTCTTGTCTTTAAGTAATGCTTCATTTTCTTCCATATTTTCTATTTTCTTCTTGTTCATGTAATATCTTAATGTCATTTAATTCTCCTTTTACTTTACTCATTTTTATTTTCGTCTATAGATTGATTTTTGTTTTTATTGCTTTCTTTATCACCAAAGTAATCATCCAAAAAAATATTATAAAATTCATCATTTTCATCAATATGTGATGGTGATTTTTCATGAATAAATCCATATTTGTCTTGCTCAAAGAAATCATAGTTTGTTTCATGTTCTTGTCTTAAAGCGCGGTATTTTTGATATTCTTTTTCAGCACTTGTGCCATAGAAGAAGGTTAGATACAGTGCACAGAAACCTGCTATTGCAACGGCTGATGAAATTTTATAGGTTCTTTCGCACTTTAAAATAAGGTTATTGTAATAATCTTGTTGTTCACTTGTTCCGTATGTTGAAATATATCCATCAATACTTGCATCTTGTATGTTAGAGGTTTTTGCCTGATATTGCGAATATGAAATTTCACCTTCTTTGTATTGATTGTAAAATTTTTGCGTTTGTTCATTTTTGTAGGCTCGGTTATATTGATAATAGCCTGTTTCGTTTAAAAGTTCATTCCTTTTGTCAGAAAAATTATTAAGGTTAGTGCCAAAAGCATATATTCCACCGACAATACCAATCCAACTTAATGCGTGACCAACCAAAAGTGAAATCATTTTTATTTTATTTCTTTTTTCACTTTTGAGTAGTGCTTGGTATTCAAAATCTTGTTTTAATAATTCTTCTTTTATCATGTTTCTTCCTTTTTGCTCTATAATTTTATCACAGCACAAAAGGATTGTCAATACCCATTTTAATATATTTATTTTGATAATTATATAAATTGTTCCTAAAAACGTAAGTGATGATTTTGTAAAAAAGTTTTGTTTTATAATCTTATAATAAAAAAGAAACAGTATCAAATTAACTGTTTCTTCTTGAATTATGTAAGATAATTAAAAGTTTTATATTTTTAATTAAAATTCTTCCACAAGAATTTCAAAGTAAGCTTCTGGGTGATTGCAAACAGGGCAAACTTTAGGTGGTTCGTTTCCTACGTAAACATGTCCACAATTTCTGCAAACCCAAATTTTCTTATCTGTTTTTTTGAATACTTTGCCTTCTCTTACAAGCTGTGCAAGTTTATTATATCTTTCCTCATGGCGTTTTTCAATTTCACCAACAGCTGCGAATTTATATGCAATGTCATCGAACCCTTCTTCTTTTGCCTCTTGAGCCATTCTTGCATACATATCAGTCCATTCGCCATGTTCACCAGCAGCAGCATCAACTAAATTTTCAAGTGTTGAAGGAACGTCGCCTCCATGAAGTTCTTTGAACCACATTTTTGCGTGTTCTTTTTCATTATTAGCAGTTTCTTCAAAAATTGCTGCTATTTGTTCATAACCATCTTTTTTTGCTTTTGAAGCATAATATGTATATTTATTTCTTGCTTGGCTTTCACCAGCAAATGCTTCCATTAAATTTTTTTCTGTTTTAGTCCCTTTTAAGTCTTTCATTTCTTTACCTCCGAGAGTGATTATAGCATAAATTTGTGTTTTGACAAAGTAAAATTATGTTTATTAATAAGGATTTTTATTAAAAATTAAATCAATCCTTAGTTAATTCAAAAATTACTTGAAAATTAAATCTTATTGTTGTAGAATAAATTAGATTAATCTATAAGTGGGAATTTATTATGTTAATCTAATATAGTAACTATTTTTATAGTTATAATACATAATAAATATGAAAAGAGGGGATTATGATAAAATCAATTTATAAAAAAATATTTAAACTGGCTGACAAAAATATTGTAAAAAAATGTTTAAAGACAAACTACAAAATATCAAAATTTGTGACAGATAAAGTTGATTTTGTTTATGGTAAGGACATTAAACGAAATCGCTTTGATTTATATTATCCTAAAAATAACAATCAAAAATTGCCGACAATTTTAAATGTTCATGGTGGAGGTTATGTTGCAGGGTCAAAAGAGAATGAGATTGAATATTGTTGCAAACTTGCCGAACTTGGCTTCTGCGTAATTAATATGGAATATACCTTATCTGAACAAGAGGGATTTCCAAAACCTGTTTATGAAGTTTTTGACCTATTTAATTATATTGAAAATAATAATGAGATAAGTTCTCATATTGACTATGACAAATTTTTTCTTGCTGGAGATAGTGCGGGAGGCCATATTGTTAGTTCGGTTGCTAATATACAATGTAACGATGAGATAAAAAAATGCTTCGGAGTGGAAGGAGGACCAGAAATAAAAGGACTTATTTTAAATAGTCCAGTTTTTGGTGCTTTTAGGTTTGGAAATCTTCCATTCATTAAAAGAGATTTTGAAAAAATTGTTTTTGGAAAGTATGTTGGAAGCGAGTTGCAAAACTATTGTCATAACCTAGATATTCTTACAGATAAGTTTCCTCCTGTAATAATATTTTCTGCTAGCAATGACTTTATTAAAATTCATGCTAATATGTTTTGTAAAAAGGCGAAGGAACTAGGACTTAATGTTCAAAGTTATACCTTTGTAACTGGAAAACATTTAGGTCATGATTTTGTAATTTACAATTTAAGCGATAAAGAAGGAATTTTTGCTTTAGAAAAAATTAAAACTTTTGTAAATGATGTTATTGATGGAAATTTAAAGCAAGGTGTGTTTTGTGAAAAAATCAATTTATCTAAAGTGGAAAGATTAGAGAAAAGAAATAAAAAAAGAGAGGATAAAAATTTTTCAGAAAAAGAGGATTAGTAAAAAAAAATGTTTATTTATATTTTAAACGTTAATGATTTTTTATTTGTTTTTTAATTAAAAGTTAAAATATCAAATCAAAGACTTGTTTATTAATCTTTATTTTATAAGGGCTAAAATGTTTTTAAATTTTTGTTTATCTTGTTTTTTATATGTTATATAAAAATTCATTGTCGCATCATCATCAAGAATTGGCAAACTTATTCTATTAATTTCCGCACGAACTGGTAAAGTCAAGTTTGTTGAAAAATTAGGAATGGTTGAAGCATTTATAATTTCGTATAGGTTTTCCATTGCTTGAGGGAAAAATTTAGATTTAGGGAGATTTTTGGCTACGATTTTGTCCCAAATTCCTAAATTTTCAGCCACCAAAAAAGATTGTCCATCAATTTCTTTAAAATGAACACCATTTTTCATCCCAGATAAAAAATGCGATTTAGGAATTGTTATGTATAAATTTTCTGTAAAAGCAAATTTTGATTCAAGTGTAGGGTCTAAAACTTCATTAGAAGTAAAGATAAAATCATAATTGTTATTTTTTAGTCCATAAATTAAATCATTTTCTTCTTCAATCTTACTTTTAATTGTCTTAACGGGAAACATTGAATAAAAAAGGTTGCCATATTTAATCATTGGTCCTGGTGCAACTGAACCAATTGATAAATTCGTCTTTTGATTATAAAAAGCAATTACTCTTTCACGCATATATTCTTCAGCATCAATAACATTAATGGCTTGGCGGACAAGTTCATGCCCGACATCGTTTAAAGATAATTTATTTTTTGTTCTGTCAAAAATAGGAACGGAAATATGAAGTTTTGGTTGCTATTGGGAAAAAATATAACAAATCATCTGCTCAAGTAATTTTACGTTGGCTTATTCAACGTGGAGTGATTGTCGTTTGCAAATCAACGCATTTAGAAAGAATACAAGAAAACTTTAATGTTTTTGATTTTGAATTGACAGAAGAAGATATGAAACAAATTAAACAACTTGATAAAGAGGAGAGTCTTTTCTTTAATCATCAAGATCCTAAAATGGTGGAATGGTTTGACCAAATTGTGATGGTTCGTAGAACTAATAATGACGCAAGTAAAGAAAAGAAATCTTGGTAGAAACAAATCTATATAAAAAACCTAATCAATCTATTTGAATCAAGCGAAAAAATACCTTAACTTATTTATCCCTACAGGTTAATTTAGTTAAGGTATTTTTATTTATTCTTAATTGTAAAATTTAAAAAACAACTGCTTTTGTCACCAATGATTTATTATATAATTTGTATTAGATTTTAAAAAATTTTATTATCAATTTACTAAAAATATTATAAATTTATCAGTTTTTTAGATATTTTTAGTAAATTTTTGTATTTTTTGTAATTTTTTTCGTAAAAATTTTAAAATTAAAATCCTTTTATTAAAAATTTGTGTGTGATTTTTAGATTTTAATTTCTAAATAGTAGTTTTTTGTGAGATTATTATTTTTTAATTTACTAAAAATCCTTGAATTATATAATCTTCTGCTTCTTTTTGTGTTAACCCTAATGTCATGAGTTTTATAAGTTCATCTCCTGCAATCTTTCCTATTGCGGCTTCGTGAACTAATGAGGCATTATTGTCAATCGCATCAATTTTTGGAATAGAAATAATTCTTGCTTTGTCTAGTAAAATTCCATCACATTCAACATGACCAAAACATTCATTTTTACCAATGAGGTCTGACTTAAATTCTTGATAAGAGTTGTCTTTTGCAACGCTATGGCTTACAACCTCCACCGAAGAATGTTCTCCTATTAAATCAACTTTGAATTGAGTTTTGGCTGTTTGATTTTCTGTAGTTAAAATATTTTCATGTATGATTAATTTCGCCTTATCTTCAAGTTTTGCGTATGTTTTTCTTAAAGAGAGAGTGACTCCGCTAAGTTGAGAGGTTTCAAGTTCCATCACGCTATTTTCTTTTTGATAAATTCTAGTCACAGGATTTAAAATCTTTCCTCCGCTTCCTTCTCCCTCTCCAATATGTCTTTCAATATATTTAACTTTGCTATTTTTCCCAATATGAAAACTATGAATGCCATTATGCGAACTTGTATTACACGTTTTATTATGGATTCCGCAACCTGCAACGATTACAACGTCACAATTTTCGCCAATATAAAAGTCATTATAAACTAAATCATTAAGTCCACCAACGGTTATAATAACAGGAATATGAATACTTTTGTTTTTAACATTTGGATGAACAATTATATCTATTCCGCTTTTATTCTTTTTGGGAACAATATCTATATCTTTAGTTGATTGTCTTTCCACTGCTTGTCCATTTTTACGCAAGTTGAATGCTCCGCTTGGGATAGAGTGTAGGTCGGCAATTTTTTCAAGTAATTTTTTCTCTATATTATTCATTTTCACCTCGCAATCTTCCGCATTTGTCATTTTCTAGCATTGGTGCTATATCATTTAGTTTTCCTTGTGCTAATATCTCTCCATTCTTCAATAAGATTATTTCATCGGCAATTTCTAATATTTTTTTCTGATGACTTACAATAATATTCGTTGCGTTTTTTAGTGACGAAAAAATTTTGATAAGATTGTCAAAACTCCATAGGTCAATCCCAGCCTCTGGTTCGTCAAAAATATTTAGTTTTGCATTTCTAGCAATAGCCATTGCAAGTTCTATTCTCTTAAGTTCTCCGCCTGAAAGTTTGTCGTCAATAGGGCGGTCAAGATAGTCTTTTGCACATAACCCAACAGTTGATAAAAAATCACAATGATTATTGAGTTTATTTTTTTCACCGCTTGCAAGGTCTAAAAGTTCTCTTACTTTTATGCCTTTAAATGTAACAGGTTGTTGAAAAGCATAACTTATGCCTTTTCTTGCTCTTTCATCAATCGTTAGGGCTGTCAAATCCTCATTATCAAAAAAGATTTCTCCACTTGTTTGTTTTAAAATGCCCATTATGATTTTAACAAGTGTAGATTTACCACTGCCATTAGGCCCAGTTATAACATATATTTTTTCGTCTTCAAATTTTAGATTTATATCTTTTAAAATGTCATTATTCTCTTTGACACTATAACTTAATTTTTTTATTTCTAACATGCTTGTATTATATCAAAAGCAAATTCTTTTGTCAAACAAGAAAGAATATGTTTGTTTGATAATAAAAAGGTTAAACTAAAAAAGAAATTGCACTTTTGTTCTATTTGACAATTATAAAGCACCTTATTTTATGTTGATTTTCAAGGTGCTTAAATTAATAAATGATTTATTTAAAAATAAATTTAATTATTAAAAAAATTATTTTTATAATTATTTGATAAATTCATGAACTTTATTATAATCCAAAAATTTTTCCTTTATCGTCGATTTTCATTTGTTCACTATTTGGATTTTTCCCAAGTCCTGGCATTAAAGATATGTTGCCAGCAATTGCAACAATAAAACCCGCTCCATTTTTTAATTCTAAATCTTTGATGTGAAAGGTGAAATTTTGAGGACAACCTATTAATTTCATATCATCTGACAGAGAATACTGTGTTTTAGCAATAATTACGGGATAGTGTGGGGCTATTTCGTTTAATAGGGCTATTTTTGCTTGTGCAGAAGGGTAGTATTCAATATTTGATGCTCCATAGATTTTTTTAACTATTTTTTCTATCTTCTCTTCTAAAGAATCTTCTAGATTGTAGCAAAATTCAAGTTTGCTAGGTTTTTTTGAGGTTAATTTTAAAACTTCCTTTGCAAGTTCAATGCAACCCTCGCCTCCTTGCAAGAAAGGACTACATTCCAGACATGATATTCCAAGATTTTGACATAGATTTTTTATTTCATCAAATTCATCTTGTTTGTCGTCAGGGAATTTATTAACTGCAACTATAACTTCTTTATTAAACACATTTTTAATGTTTTCTATGTGTTTTTGTAAATTGGCAAAACCTTCATTAATTTTTTTATTTTCGCTATGATTTTTAAAGGCTTTTACAGTTGCAACTATGACTACTGCATTAGGATTTAAGTTAGCTAAACGACATTTTAAATCAAAAAACTTTTCACCGCCTAAATCGGCACCAAAGCCTGCTTCAGTAATGCAATAATCGCCCAAAGAAAGAGCGGTCAAAGTCGCTATAATTGAATTGCATCCGTGCGCAATGTTGGCAAAAGGCCCGCCATGAACAATTGCTGGAGTTCCCTTCAAAGTTTGAACAAGATTAGGCTTTATTGCATCTTTAAGAAGAATTGTTATTGCATCTTGTGCGTGTATATCTTTTGCAAAAATAGGTTTATTATCATAGTTATAAGCGACTAAAATATTTTCTAGTCTATTTTTTAAATCCTCAAGTGACGAACTTAAACATAATATTGCCATTATTTCACTAGCCGCTGTAATATCAAATTTTTCTTTTCGCACGACATTTCTTTTAAGAGGTTCTTCATTGATGGTTATTTCTCTTAACGCTCTATCATTAACATCCAAACACCTATGAAAAACAATTTTTTCTGGATTGATATTTAATTCATTCCCTTGAAAAATATGATTATCAATTAATGCACAAAGAAGGTTGTTCGCACTTGTTATTGCGTGAAAATCTCCCGTGAAATGCAAGTTAATATTGTCACTAGGCTCAATTGTCGCCTTACCTCCTCCAGTTGCACCGCCTTTTATTCCAAATACTGGGCCAAGAGATGGCTCACGCAACGCGAGAACTGCCTTTTTTCCGAGTAACGAAAGAGCATCGGCAAGACCAATTGAAACGGTAGTTTTTCCTTCTCCAGAAGGAGTTGGATTGATTGAAGTTACTAAAATAAGTTTTCCTCTTGGAGAAAAATTAATTTTGTTAATTTTTGCCATATATTTGCCATAAAGGTCAATATCATCTTCAGTTAAATTAAGTTTTTGGGCAATTTTTGATATGTTCAATATCTCTGCATTTTGATTGTTCATTAATACTCCTTTTTCACTTTTTAAGTATATCACATTTTTATATCAAAAAGCATATATTTTAACGTCTTTTTTTTAAAAATGAAAACTATATTTGTTAATAAAAAAGAAAATAATAAATTTAATTAATTTTTTAAAAAAGATTGACATATAATTAAAATAGGTAAGGTATAAAATAAAAATAAGAAAAGTTTGTTTTTAAGCAAGTTTTTCATTTTTAAAGGAGGGGAATATGAGCAGTTTCGTTAAGGCTATGGATAGTATGCCAATGATTGTTAAAATTATTTTAGCATTACCAGTTCTTGACATTATCTGGAATATTTATCGTGTTGTAAGATCTGCAGCAAAGAAAAGTGTTCTTGGTATAATTCTTGGTGTTGTTTTAATCATAGTTGGTATCCCATTTATGTGGCTTGTTGATATTATTAGTATCATCGTTTGCAACAAAGTTTTGTGGATTGATTAAGAGTAAAAGAAAAACGTCTTATTTAGGCGTTTTTTTGTTGTAAATTTTTTAAAATGTGTTATACTATAAATATAGTATTTTGATTGGAGGAATTATGGCAATTTTAGATAGGCTTTTTGGTCGTGGAACAAATTATGATGATGACTTTTATGATGAAGACGATGAAGACGATGACGAAGAAAGTGAAGATGACGAAGACGATGAAAACCCTTTTGGCGATGATGACGAAAATGAAGATGGATTTAGCGGGGATCCAGACCTTAATGACCCTAACAACCCTGATAACCTTTTAAATTTTAATGAGGAAGAAACATTTGACGAAGAAGATGATGATAAAGATAAGGATGATGAGGGAAACGATAAAGACGATAAGAAAAAGAAAAAAAAGAAAAAAGATGATAAGGGTGATAAAGGCAATAATAAGAAAGACGTTGAAGGGAAGGGAAAGGTTAAAGTTCAACATGCAAATGCAAGAGTGCCAAAATCAATTATTAGAAAAAATGCTTTATCATATGAATGTCTCCCAAATCCAGAAGGAACGTGTCCATTTTGTCATCAATTTACAATTGTTAAAAGTATGAGAATGGGGGATAAATTGCTAGTTACTTTGCCAATTTTAGTTGTTGCTCGTAATAATGTTAATACATTTTATTGCATGAATCCAAGATGTAAGAAAAACTGGAAATCGGGTTGGTGTTTTAGAGCCGCAGGCGAACGCTTTATTGGTGCAAAGCTTCCAACTAAAAGAATGTTTAATAAAGATTAAAAATAAGAATTTTTACTAGATTAAATGACGGGGTAGTCTATTTATATCAAAACGTTAACCTATGATAATTTATATAAATAAAATATTTTTATTTTGCTGATGAAAAATAAAATTTAATTGTTTAAGTTATGTATTTGAAAATATTTAATGACGCATTATTGAATAATTAGAAATTAAATTTGAAAAAAATATCCATTTTTATTTGGATATTTTTTTTTGATGTTTTATAATATGAACGGACAAAAAATAAAAGGAGATTTCTATGAAAAAATTTGTTTACTTATTCAAAGAGGCTGACGGCAAGAATAAAGCCCTCTTTGGTGGCAAAGGTGCAAACCTTGCTGAAATGACCAGTCTTGGAATGCCTGTTCCACAAGGTTTTACAATTACTACTGAAGCCTGCACACAGTATTATCAAGATGGCAGAAAAATTAATGATGAAATTTTGGCTCAAATTGAAGAAAAACTTCAAGAACTTGAATCAATCACAGGGAAAAAGTTTGGAGATAAAAACAATCCACTTCTTGTATCTGTTCGTTCAGGGGCTAGAGTTTCAATGCCTGGTATGATGGATACTATTTTAAACCTTGGTCTTAATGATGAGGTTGTTGAAGGACTTGCAACTTTAACAAACAATCCTCGTTTTGCTTACGACTCTTATAGAAGATTTATTCAAATGTTCAGTGATGTTGTTATGCAACAAGAAAAATCTAAATATGAAAGAATTCTTGACAAGGTTAAGGAAGAAAAAGGTGTTCAATTTGATAAAGACCTTTCTGCTAATGACCTTAAAGAAATCGTTCAAATGTTTAAGGACCTATACTTAAAAGCACAAGGCGAAGAGTTCCCACAAGAACCAAAGAAACAATTAATTGAAGCTGTAAAAGCAGTATTTCGTTCTTGGGACAATGACAGAGCAAATGTCTATAGAAGAATGCACGACATTCCTTATGAATGGGGAACTGCTGTCAATGTTCAATCAATGGTTTTCGGAAACATGGGCGAAACTTCAGGAACAGGCGTTGCCTTCTCTCGTAACCCTGCAACAGGTGAAAATAAACTCTATGGTGAATATCTAATGAATGCACAAGGTGAAGACGTTGTTGCTGGTATTAGAACTCCTCTTCCAATTTCTACTTTAGAAGAACAAAATCCTGAAGTTTATAAACAATTTGCAGAAATTGCAAAGACTCTTGAAAGACATAATAAAGATATGCAAGATATGGAATTTACTATTGAAAATGGCAAACTCTATATGCTTCAAACTAGAAATGGAAAAAGAACTGCTAAAGCTGCTTTAAAAGTCGCTGTTGACCTTGTAAGCGAAGGACTTATCACTGAACAAGAAGCATTAATGATGCTTGATCCAAAACAATTAGATGCACTTTTGCACCCACAATTTAACGACGCAAGTCTTAAAAAAGCAACTCCTATTGCTGAAGCATTGCCAGCATCTCCTGGTGCTGCTTGCGGTAAAATTTGCTTTACAGCAGAAAAAGCAAAAGAGATGGGAGCAAACGGAGAAAAGGTTGTTTTAGTTCGTTTAGAAACTTCTCCAGAAGATATTGAAGGTATGGCTGCAAGTCAAGGTATTTTGACTGCTCGTGGTGGTATGACTTCTCACGCAGCCGTTGTTGCTCGTGGTATGGGAACTGCTTGCGTTGCAGGTTGCAGTGCGATCAAATTTGCAGAAGATGAAAAATCATTTTCTGTTAACGGAAAAACTTATGTTGAGGGAGATGTTATCTCTTTTGATGGTTCAACAGGAAAGGTTTATGATGGAGAAATTCAAACAGAACCTGCAAAAATTTCTGGTGAATTTGCAACAATTATGCAATGGGCTGATAAATATCGCGCATTGAAAGTTAGAACAAATGCTGATAATCCAAAAGACGCTAAAAATGCTTTCAATTTTGGTGCAGAGGGTGTTGGTCTTTGCAGAACAGAACATATGTTCTTTGAAGCCGATAGAATCCCAGCAGTTCGAGAAATGATTGTTTCTTCTACTGTTGAAGAAAGAAAGAAAGCACTTGCTAAACTTCTTCCAATGCAAAGAAAAGACTTTATCGGAATTTATGAGGCTATGGAAGGACTTCCTGTTACAATTCGTTTCCTTGACCCACCTCTTCACGAATTCTTACCTCATGAAGATAGTGAAATAAAAGCACTTGCAAAAGAAATGGGAATCTCTTTTGATAGATTAAAACAAACTGTGGCAGACCTTCATGAATTCAACCCAATGATGGGACACAGAGGTCTTAGACTTGCTGTTACTTATCCTGAAATTGCTGAAATGCAAACTCAAGCAGTTATTGAAGCGGCAATCACTGTAAATCAAGAAAAGGGTTATAATATCGTTCCTGAAATTATGATTCCTCTTACTTGCGATTGGAAAGAGTTTAAGTATGTTCGTGATATTGTCGCAAATAAGGCTGATGAAATCATCGCTGAAAAAGGTGTTAAACTCACATATAAAATTGGAACTATGATTGAAATTCCTCGTGCCGCTCTTACAGCTGACGAAATCGCAAAATATGCTGAATTTTTCTCATTTGGAACTAACGACTTGACTCAAATGACGTATGGATTTAGCCGTGATGATGCTGGTAAATTCTTGGATGTTTACTATGCTAAAAAGATTTTTGAAAGCGACCCATTTGCAAGACTTGACCAAAATGGTGTTGGTAAACTTGTAAAAATGGCTTGTGATTTAGGAAAATCAACTCGTCCTGATATTAAACTTGGTATCTGTGGTGAACATGGTGGCGACCCATCATCTGTTGAGTTCTGCCATAATAGCGGACTTACTTATGTTTCTTGCTCACCATACAGAGTTCCTATCGCAAGACTTGCTGCCGCTCAAGCAAATATAAAAAATCCTAGACAATAATCAAAATTATATAAAAAATATTAAAATTTTAGTTTTAGAATATTTAGTAAAAATAAAATTAAATAATATTTTAAAAAATCATTTATTTTAAATTGTTTTAAAGAATTTAAGTAAAATCAGGTTTCGTTAAGAGACCTGTTTTTTGTTTTACCTTTAAATTATAACTTCTTAAATTTAGTATATTTGTAAAAAAAGTATTTACTTAAATTATAGAATATTATCATCAAAATCGGAGATTATTCAAGGTTCTTATTTTGCCAGAAAACAATTCTTTAAAATTCCATAATTTATTTATATGTTAATGTTAAATCAATTAAACATTATTTAGATTTTTTAATTAATAAAAAAGTATATTTTTTCATATTTTTTCTTGACTTTATTTTTTCTTAATGCTAAAATGTAGGCATTAAGACGTTGAGAAAGTAAGTAGTTTTATTATAAGCTTTCAGAGAGACAGTGGTTGGTGAAAACTGTTAAGTTTTATAAAATGAAAGACAACTTTTGAGTTTTAAAAATATTTTCTTAATGAGTGGTCATTTTGACAAATTAGGTGGCACCGCGGATAAAAATTATTCGTCCTAATGCAAATATTTTTGCGTTAGGACTTTTTGTTTACATTAATTAAATTATCAAATTTTGATTTTTGTCAATAAAAAATCCTAAAAGTAAAACAAAATTTGATATAAAGGAGAAAAATATGATTTTTGAAAATGAATATAGGACTATTGATTGTGGTAGTTTAAGAATTTCAGATGTTGGAAGCACTCAAAGGCTTGCTGGTTTTGTTGATACCATAAGAAAATTAGGTGGAATTACATTTGGAGTTTTAAGAGATTTCTATGGCAAGACGCAAATTATTTTGCCTGAAAATTTAGATTTAGAATTAAATCGAGAAGACGTTGTCACTGTTTCTGGGCAAGTTCGAGAACGTTCAAGCAAAAATCCAGCAATGGCAACTGGCGATATAGAACTTGTTGTTGAAAGTATTGAAATTTTAGGCAAATGCGAACATGTCCTTCCTTTTGAAATTAAAACGAGTGAAAGTGTTAATGAAGACTTAAGACTTAAGTATAGATATTTAGATTTAAGAGCCGATTACAATAAGGAGATGTTAAAATTACGAAGTGACTTAATGCACTATGTTCGCAATTTTATGCACGATTTGGGATTTTTGGAAGTTCAAACTCCAATTTTGACCGCATCAAGTCCAGAGGGGGCAAGGGATTTCCTGGTTCCTTCAAGATTAAATAAAGGCAAATTTTATGCACTTCCTCAAGCACCTCAACAATTTAAACAACTTCTTATGACAAGCGGGGTTGATAAATACTTTCAAATAGCACCTTGCTTCAGAGATGAAGATGCAAGAGCCGACCGCTCTCCAACAGAATTTTATCAAATAGATATGGAAATGGCATTTGCAACTCAAGAAGAAGTTTTTAAGGTTGTTGAACAATTGTATGCTGGAATTTTCGAAAAGTTTGCTGGCAAAAGACCTGCAACACCATTTAAACGTTTGACTTTCGAGGAAGCGATGAGAGATTATTGCTCTGATAAACCAGATATGAGAAATCCTTTAAAAGTTAGTGATGTAACAGACATATTTGCAAATTCATCTTTCAATGCGTTTAAAGATAATGTTATAAAAGCAATTAAAGTTGATTGCAAAGATAAAGGCAGAAAATTCTATGATAGTTTGACAGAATTTTTAAAATCAAGAGAAGCAAAAGGGCTTGCCTATGTTCGTGTCAATGAGGCAGGCGAGTTTGAAACTGGAATTTCAAAATTCATAACAGATGATGAAAAGAAACTTTTGAAAGAGCGAATGGAATACAAAGAAGGCGAAACAATTTTCTTTGTCGCAGATGAAAAAGACAGGGTCATAAAATTTGCAGACCTTTTAAGACAAGAACTTGGAAAACGACTTGAACTTATTGATTTGGATGATTATAGTTTTGTTTGGATTGTCGATTTTCCTTTCTATGAACTTGATGATGAAGGAAACATTTGTTTTTCACATAATCCTTTCAGTTTACCACAAGAAAGCATTGAAGAGGTTAAGAAAAATCCTCTTTCTGCCAAAGCATATCAATATGACCTTGTCATAAATGGCTATGAAAGTTTATCTGGTGCTGTTAGAAATCATAGACCAGACTACATGGTAGAACTATTTAAAATTGCAGGGTATGATAAATCAGTGGTAGAAAATAAATTCCCAGCACTTTATAATGCCTTCTCTTATGGTGCACCTCCACACTGCGGAATGGGTGCGGGATTTGATAGGCTTATGATGCTTCTTACTCACAATGAGTTTATAAGAGATGTCATAGCTTTCCCTATGAACAAAAATGGTTGCGACCCACTCACAAATGCACCAAATGTTGTTGATGAAAAACTATTAAGAGATGTTCATATAAAATTGATTGATGATTAAATAATAACAAAAAAAATAAATAATTAATTAAAATAAATAATTAATTAAAATAAAAAATGATTAAAATTAAAAATAAATAATTGATTAATAATTTAATTAATAATTAATAAAAATTATAAAAATGCTTAAAAATTAAATTAAAAATAATTATTTAATAAAAACAAATTAAAATTTGAAAAAAAATAAATATTATTAATTTATTGAAAATAATTAAAGGAGTGATTATGAAAAGAACAGAAATAAGAGATTTATATAGGACATATCAAGATTTTAAAGATAAAGAAATTATAGTATGCGGTTGGGCAAGAACTATTCGAGATTCAAAAAATATCGCCTTTATTGAACTCAATGATGGGGCATTTAAAAGTGTTCAAATTGTTGTTGAAAGAGATAAAATTGAAAATTACGAGCAAGTTGTCAAAGAGAACGTTGGCACTTCATTTGAAATTCAAGGTCGTGTTATTCTTACTCCAAACGCACAACAACCTTTTGAAATAAATGCTAGTGTTGTTCAAATTTTAGGTTCATGCGACCTTGATTATCCTCTTCAAAAGAAACGTCATACTATTGAATTTTTAAGGACTATTCCAACTATAAGGGCAAGAGGAAATCTTTTTAACGCAGTTTTCAGGATTCGTTCTGTCGCATCATTTGCGATTCATAAATTTTTCAATGAGAGAAACTTTGTCTATGTTCATACTCCAATAATCACTTCAAACGACTGTGAAGGGGCAGGTGAAATGTTCCAAGTGACGACATTAGACCTTGATAAGCCACCAATGAAAGACGGAAAAGTTGATTATAGTCAAGATTTCTTTGGGAAGAAAGTTTCGCTCACTGTTTCTGGACAACTTCATGAAGAAACTTTAACTCATGCTTTTGGGAAAACCTATACCTTTGGACCAACTTTTAGGGCTGAAAATTCAAATACATCTCGTCATGCTGCTGAGTTTTGGATGATGGAGCCAGAAATGTGCTTTTGCGATTTAGAAGAACTTATGGATAACGAAGAAGAAATGGTCAAATATGTCATTTCATACGTTATGCAAGAGTGTCACGATGAACTTGAATTTTTAAATAAATTTGTTGACACTGGACTTATTGAAAGACTTCAAAATGTTGTTCAAAATGAGTTTGTTAGACTTGATTATACGCAGGCTATTGAAATTTTGAAAAAAGTGAAAGACAGATTTGTATTTCCAGTTGAATGGGGAGTTGATTTGCAGTCTGAACATGAACGTTATCTTACCGAAGAAGTATATAAAAAACCTGTATTTTTAAAGAACTACCCAAAAGATATCAAGGCATTTTATATGCGTCAAAATGATGACGGGAAAACTGTTGCGGCAGTTGATATGCTTGTCCCAGGTATTGGCGAACTATGTGGCGGAAGTCAAAGAGAGGAACGTCTTGAAAAATTAAAGACAAGAATAAATGAATTAGGACTTAAAGAAGAAGATTATTCTTGGTATCTTGACACTAGACGTTATGGAACCAACATTCATTCTGGATATGGACTCGGTTTTGAAAGACTTGTAATGTATTTGACAGGTATTTCAAACATAAGAGATGTTGAATTTTTCCCAAGAACTGTAGGTTCTATACAAGGATAAAAAATTTTAATAAATTTGAAATTGAACAAATAAAAATCTTAAAAAAAATAAAAAAGATGATAAAATTATGAATATCATCTTTTTTATTTATTTTATTTTTATTAATTTTTGTGTTAAGAATTTATTTTTAATTATTTTTTTATAATTATTTTTTTTATAATTATTTTTTTATTTAAAATAATTATTTTTCTAAATCGTGAATAATGAAGTCGTTTAAATGGTCAGGGGTTATAATGCTATGTAAATCATGTGAGCGAACTCCAACAAAAGCACCAAACGAACTTTTTACAAAACCAACATAATTATTTTTTTGAATCGATTTATAATAGTTTGAAAGTTCTCCGTATTTTTGACGTATCTGTTCGGCTGAAATAAAATTCCCTATTAAATATTTTTTTCTATAGATAGGTTCTGATTGCAAGTTTATTATATTATTGCCTATTTTACTATTTTTCTCTAGTTGGTCAAATAAAATAATCTGAAAGGTTGTTTCTGGAATTTGAACCTTTTTATTATTTTTAAACTCTACAACGTTAGTTTGAATAACATCTTGAGATGGCACAAATTGATTGTTTTGGTAATAACCTGCGTAAAATAATCTCATATTATGAGTTATTGAAGTTTTTGTAATAACTTAGCCAAAAGTTAATTCATCCTTTAATTTCATTGCATTTAATTTTTTTGTTTTAGGGTCTATAGAAAATTTTGTTTGATTGAATTTTTGACTTGAAAGAATGAATTTTTTATTTTTATATATAACTATTTCTTTAATTTTATCATACAGAAAAAGACCTATTGCATCTTTAGGAATTTTTACACATTTAATATCATTCTTTTTAATTCTTTTTATTATGCTTTTTTGATTTGGAAATTGAAATAGAACATAATGATATATCTTCATAAACTCAATCCTTTTTTATTATTTTACTATGATAAACAACAAAAGTCAATATCTTTTAAAGATTTATGATGTGTAAATTATTTTATTATATCTCTAAATAAAAATCAATATTATTTGACATATTTTTTGTCATTATGTCAAATTTCTACATTTTTGTCTTTGCGAGAGTAATAAGTTTAAGTTTATAATGATTTAGACAACTTATTATTTTTATACAATAATAAAAAGGTGATTATTATGAACATTAAGCTTAAATATGCGTTATTATTCTTGGGCTACAGTATTCTATTTTTTGTCTTATCAAGGGCAAGCATTTATAACATTATTTTTCCTTTTGCCTTTTCAATGCTTTTTGCTCTTGCTTGGGCAGAACAAAAGGTTTGGCTTTTATTACCAGCATACTTAATAGGGACAATAGCAAACAATTATTCTTTTGAGGGGATTATATCTTCGCTCGTTACAATTTTTGTTTTAGCGTTCCCTTACTATTTACATTTGGTCATTAAAAAACCAATGAAAAAGGTAGAACTTTTTATTTATGCTGGATTTAGTCAAGTTGCATATTTAATCTTTAGCATTCTTGCAAATCTAAATCCAATAAGTTATATTGGCACAATCTTGGTAGGACTTATTTTTCTATATTTATCAATCAGCCTTTTTGAATCATTGCTTTCAAGAGGATTAAGTTATAAACTCACAACCTTTGAAATGGTTTGCGGCTCTATTATTCTAATGGCTTTTAGTTGCGGACTTGCCACTTGTGATATTTATGGTTTTTCATTTTTAAAACTTATTGTTTCATTTTTAATATTAACAATTTCATATTCTTCAAGTATCAGCAATACTCTTCTTTTTAGTGCTATCACGGGGCTAGGAACGTTACTAGGAAATAATAATGCTATTTTTGTTGCGCCTTTTATTATATGGACTTTAGCGGTTATAATGTTTAGAACTCGTAACCGAATTTTTCCAGCACTGGCATTAGTAATAAGTGAGTTAATCATAAATTATTATTTTGATTTGTATTATACGCAGGAATTTTTAAACTTTATACCAATAATTTTAAGCGGAGTGATATTTGTGATTTTACCAACCCAATTTTATAATGAAATTTCTGTCCTTCTTTCTAGTAATAATGAACGCCTTGCAATGAAAAATGTTGTTAATCGAAATCGCGAACTTTTATATAGACGTCTCAATAATCTTTCAGAAGTGTTTTTTGAAATGAATCATGTCTTTCGTAAATTAATCAAAACGGGAATGAGTGAAGAAGAAATTAAAGATATGCTTTATGAAGAATTAAAAAATACTATTTGCAAGGGTTGTAGTGAACAAAAACATTGCCATAGAACCTTTAGTGAAGATACTAAAAAAATATTTAAAGAATTGATTACTATTGCTTTTGAGCGGGGAAAGATAACATTGCTTGATTTTCCAAGTTATCTTTCCTCAAGATGTGCAAAAACAAACTATCTTATCAATGAAATCAACACGCTTACAAAGCAATATAAATCTTATTCACAACTTGTTGGCAATGTAGATACAAGTAAACTTTTAATTTCAGACCAACTCGCCGGCATTTCCGGGATTATGAAATCGCTGGCCAGTGAAGTTGAAACTCAAGTTTCATTTGATTCATCACGAGAAAATAAAATTATTGACGAATTATCAACAAACAATATCATTTGTTCTGATGTCGTGGTCTATGAACAAGATGCAAAAACTATGATGGCATCAATGGTGGTTCGAGAAGAGGATGTTTCTAAATTAAAAATGCAACAAATTGTTTCAAAAATTTGTGGTAATAAAATGACTATTTTTGAAACTTTTCCTTCTACAAA
The DNA here is from genome assembly GCA_944376495.1 of uncultured Clostridia bacterium. Lineage (GTDB taxonomy): Bacteria > Bacillota > Clostridia > Christensenellales > UBA1242 > Caccovivens. The sequence goes on from CALWCW010000066.1 coordinate 34,872, forward strand.
AGCGGGAATGATTAATGTGAGTTTGAAAACTGCACCAAGATTTGATTGTCTTTTTGGTCTTTCTTCTCATGCAAAAAGTGGAAATACTATTTCTGGCGATTGTCATTGTATCGAAAGGCTTGACGGCGAAAAATTTATGTTTGCTATATGTGATGGTATGGGAAGTGGCGAACAGGCAGGACAAAAATCTGAAACTGCAATTAGTTTAATTGAAAACTTTTATAAAGCGGGGTTTGATAATGAAATCATATTGTCATCTGTCAACAAACTTTTAAATCTAGAAAGTGATGACGTCTTTTCAACAATTGACATTTGTATTGTCGATTTAAAAAACGGTATTGCAGACTTTGTTAAAATGGGGAGTGCATCTTCTTTTATTCGTGGGCAAGAGGGTTGCAAAATTTTAGAGTGTTCAGCACTTCCAATGGGAATATTACAAGATGTTTCACCGCTTACTAAAAAAGTAGTTTTATGCGAAAAAGATTTTATAATTTTATGTTCTGATGGTATTAATGATACCTTTGGTAGTGATGGCGAGATGAAAGATTTCTTACTTACAATAAAAACCGCAAATCCTCAAGAATTTGCTGATAAAATACTAGAAAAGGCTCTTGCTAATAATAATGGTTATGCCGTTGATGATATGACTTGTCTTGTTATTAAGATTTTTAATTAATAGATTATATTGATTAAAAATATTGTAAAATAATTTTAAAAAAAATATAATTATTTAGATTTTTAATATTTTTAACATTAATTATTTGCAACAAAATATTATATATTGTATAATTGGGTGAGAAAATCAAATTTTGAACTTTGTTCAAAATTTTAATAATGCTGACGCATTATTGCGTGCGTGGAAGCACGCGATTTTCTCACCCTTTCAACGTAAAGAGAAAACAAGGAGAGAGAAATGCTTAACTGTGAGAAGTTTATAACTGATAATGGTTTATTTAAAAGCGGTGAAATTATAGGAGTTGGATGTAGTGGTGGCAGTGATTCAATGGCACTACTGCATTATTTAAGCGAAAATCAAGAAAAATTTGACATAGAAGTGGTTGCAATTCATATTGACCATGAAATTCGTGAAAATAGTTATCAAGATGCAGACTTTGTCAAGGAAAAGGCAAAAGAATTTGGCGTAAGGTTTTATAAGTTTAGAGTAGATGTTCCAAAACTTGCAAAAGAAAAAGGCATTGGGATTGAAATGGCTGCTAGAGAGGCTCGCTATAATATTTTCAAATCACTTTTAAATAAAGGAATTATTGATAAAATTGCACTGGCTCATCATGTTTCTGACCAAGCAGAAACTGTCCTTATGCACATTTTTAGAGGCTCGGGTATAGCTGGTGCAAGGGGAATGAGTGCAATTAGCGAAAATATGTATGTTCGTCCATTTTTAAATACCACAAAAGATGAAATTTTGGATTATTTAAATGAAAATCATATAGACTATTGCGAGGATGAAACAAACATAGATACAGATTATAATCGAAATTTTGTTAGACATGTGCTTATGAAAGAAATAAAAACTCGTTGGCCTAATGCTGAATTAGCAATTGCAAATTTTGCGAAGGCAGTAAAAGATGATGATGACTATATCAATAAACAAATTTACGCAGATGCAATTATGAGCGAAGATAAAACTGTAAAAATACCTTTGTCTTATTTCCTATATGATAACGCACTTGTCAGCCGAACTATATTTAAAGCATTAAAATCTATAGGCATAGAAAAAGATATTGAAAGAAAACATCTTGAGGCTATTAAAGAACTTGCTATAAATGGAGAAAATGGGAAAAGAATATATCTGCCTTTTGAAGCCATTGCAATAAAAGAATATGATTATTTAACAATATATAATAGGCATAAAGAAGAAGTTACTTTTAACGAAGAATTTAAAACGGGCGAATTTAATGTTGCTTATAAAGGGGTTTTAATTGTAAAACGGGTTAAAGACTTTAATCTTCAAGAAGGGCAACTATTGATAGATTATAGAAAAGTTCCTAAAGATGCAAAATGGCGATTTAGACAAGATGGAGATGTGTTTACGAAATTTGGTGGCGGAACTAAAAAATTAAAATCATATATGATTGATAAAAAAATACCTTCTAGAATAAGAGATTTCATTCCTGTCCTTGCAAGTGGGAACGAAATATTTGCAATTGCAGGAGTAGAAATATCGGATAAAGTTAAAGTTGAAGATGTCCCGACGGCATATCTAGTTGACTTTAAATTAAATAAATAATTACTACGAAATAGTTTTTTTTGATTTCAATATATTCCATAAAAAATTATTAACTTAAAAATTAATTTGCAAATATAAATCCACAAATTATTTGTGGATTTTTTATAAATTTAATTTTTATATATAAAGCATTAATTATTTTATAAACTTGACGTTTAAATTATTTTATATTATAATAATAAAGAATAGAGAAAAACATAAAAAGCAAATGATACAAATTTCGGAACAATAGAAAAATGCTCATCCAAAACAATGCAAGACTATTAATAAGGTTACAAAAGTAATTAAAAACACTATGGCAATGTGGGATTCTGAGCGATTTTTAATTGATTGGGTGTAAAGTGACAGACATACAAGGTTCTGAAACTTGTGTAAATAAAATTAAAAATAAAAATGCGGAAGTGGCGAAATGGCAGACGCGCAAGTTTCAGGTGCTTGTGAGTAAAATCATGTGGGTTCGACTCCCATCTTCCGCACCAAAATAAAAAATAATTTAATTAAAAACAAATAATCAAAGAAAAATTTTGATAAATGGAGGAAAAATGATAAAACTTGTTGGGAAAGATTTTACAATTGATTATTATATTGAAAACATTTACTGTCTAGATAATTTTTCTGCGTTTAGTGTTGAGATTGATGGAGTTGTATATAAAACAATTGAACATGCGTTTCAAACATTAAAATTTTTAGAAACAGCACCTGAAGTTGCAAAAATAATAAAAAATTGCAAATCTCCATTTGAGGCACGATTATTAGCACATCAATATAAACCAATGCGAAGAAAAGATTGGGGTGAGATAAAGTATAAAGTTATGGAGATGTTATTGACGCAAAAAGTTTTACAAAACCATTATGTTAAAGAAAAACTTATAAACACAAATCCTTATACCATCATTGAAGATTGCGGGGAAGATGATGATAAAGATTGGGGTTGTGGTTTAGATGGGACAGGAGAAAACCATTTAGGCAAAATATGGATGAAAATACGTAACAACTTAAAAGATAATTCTTAAAAGAATATAGTTCCATGCCAACTTGGAGTTGTAATCTATTTAACGACTACTTTATCACTTGTTGAATTAAGGGTGTATAATTTGAGACGAAGAGAGAAGTTAAATACAAACTTCTTTTTTTTGTTTTACTAATTTTGTATGAAAGATTTTGCCTTTATAAAATAATATAGTATATTATATCATAAGGAGTTTTTATGAGAGAAATTGATTTTGAAACATGGAACCGCAAGGATATTTTTAATTTATACTATCAATATGACATACCACAAATTTCGCTATGCACACCTTTAGAGGTGTCTAGAGTATATGAATTTGCAAAATCAAAAAATTTGTCTTTTTATTTTTGCATTTGTCACATTTTCTATACTGCACTTTTAAAATTTGAAGAATTTATGATACGTTCAATCAATGGTAAAATTGTTGTTGAAGATGGAGAATTTGCGAATATTTGTGCAACTAAACAGGGTGAAGAAATTTTTAAGATAATAAATTGCAAGTATTACTCAAATATTGAAAAATTTTGCAATGAAATGAATAACAAATTACAAACTCAAACCTCGTTTATTGAACCCTTTCCTCTTGATGCAAGAAAAAGTCAAGTTATTGCCTATATTTCCTGCACACCCTGGTTTGAGTTTTCACATATAACGCACCCTCAAGATGTCCAACGAAACTCCTTTGTGCCTCATATTAGTTTTGACAAAATGAAAATAAACGAAAAAGGTGAGCGTTGGCTCAATGTTTCTATTCAAGTAAATCATGCTGCTATCGATGGCTTTTTAATTGCTAAACTATTGGATGAAGTTAAATCAATAATAAATCATTTATAAAATAAGTTTGGTTAATTGCATATAGTTTACAGCATTTTACATACACACTAGTAAAGAAGAATATTTTACAGATGAAGTTCCCCATAATTTGTCTGTTAAAATGATTGTAATTGATGAGAAAGCGTATAAACTAGGTTACGACAATAGTGATGATTCAGATTACTTTGACCTTTGTGACATAGTTCATAGATATTGTTCAATGTTTTCTTTACCTAGCAAACTTTTGGAGCAAGTTTTATCTAATAAACTATTTGAAAAATGTTAAAATCAAAATTTAAATAAATCACGGCTAGAGAAGGTAGAACTATAAAAATCGGCAAAGATTTTATAATAAACTTGACGAACTATTTGTTTTGGTTTATAATTTAATCATGGAGTTAAAAAATTTTGGACAACTTAAAAAAGAAGAACTTGAACAAATTATAGATATTCACTATAACTATTGGTGCAAATTTAATCCTAGTATGATTAGAGAAAATACTGAAAACAAGTTTAAAAATCTCTATACTTTAAATCAAATACCTATTGGAATTGCTCTTTTTGATAAGAATAATTTGGTGGTCTTTTGTGTTATCAAAAAAGAGAATTTAAAAAAATATCCTCAATTTTTCCCTTGGATTTCTGATTTAATGATTTTTGAGGAGTATAGAAATAAAGGTTATGGAACATATTTGGTCAAAAACATTGTCAAGATGCTCAAAAACAAGGGTTTTGAAAAAGTTTATGTCTGGACGGACCAAGCACCTAATTTCTACAAAAAATTGGGATTTAAATTTTTGCAAAAGATAGAAAAAAATGAAGGCGGTGAGGGGGAACTTTATGTTATTTAATTTAATTAAAAATTAAATGTCAAAATATTAATTAAAAGAAAAATTAAAAGTGCAAAGGAATTGATTATGGAAATTTATGTAATGCGACACGGAAGAACCTTTTGGAATGAACAAGGTATCACGCAGGGTCGGACAAATAATGAGTTAAGTGATTTTGGTAAAGAGTTTACTGAAAAGGTGGCAGAAAATTTCAAGGATGTAAAAATAGATGTGATTTTCACTTCACCACTAAAACGCACTATGCAAACTAGCGAAATTATAAACCAATATCATAATGTTAAAATAGTAAAAGATGAAAGAATTATTGAAATAGATGAAGGGATTTTCACAGGAACAAGATTTATTGATTTAACTGACGAAGAAAAAGTTTTGAAGAAAGCATATTCGCAAAGTTGCAACATTGAAAGTCCTCTTAATGTTTTTTCTCGTGTTAAAGATTTTGTTAATTGGTTAAAAGTTCAACCTTATAATAGTGTCTTGGTTGTATCACATGGTATTATTGTATCATATCTTGAACATATATTATCCAATAAAAACGCAGAATTTGTTCAACCGCTAGAAACGTTTGATAATGCAGAAATAAAGCATTTTAATTCGAATTAATTTACAAAAAAGAGTTAGTGAAAAATTAAAAAATAAAATAATACAAAAATTTTAACTAATTATAAGTATAACAACAAATATTTTAAACAAAAGGGCTTAGTTTTTTGAAAAGTCCTTTTTATTTTTCCGTATCACTAAACAAGATAAAATTTAATATAGTGTTTTATGGAGAAATATTTTACAAATGACTTTTGAGTTTATACTTGCCCAAATTTTTGGTTTTGTAGCATTAATTTTAGTCTGTATATCTTATAGTTTCAATAATAAGAAAGTGTTTTTATTATATCAAATTGCATCAAACATTTTTTATGCAATGTCCTTTTTGACTTTGGGCGTTTTAGTGGGTGGATTTAATACTCTAATTTCAATTACAAGAGTGACTTGTTTATTCTTTTTTGAAAAAGCCGACAAAACACCGCCTCATTTCGTTTATTTTATTTTTGCTCTTACATATTTTATATCAGGAAGTTTATTTTTTCAGTCAACACTTGATATAATGGCAATAATAAGTTATGAAATTTTTAATCTTGCAATGTTTAACAAAAATATTTCAAAACTTCGATTTATGATGATTTTACCAAACTTCATGATTGCAATATATAATCTATTAAGCAAGACTTATACAAATGCTATTTTAGATTTTATTGAAATAACGGTTTTGATTGTATCAATCATAAGATTTAAAAACTATGAAATGAAAAAAATGAAATTTTTGATATAATTTCAAAAATACTAGGTTTTTATAGCAAAAAAAATATATTTTTGTCTTTCTTTGTAGGCAATAAATAATTTTGAGTTTTCTTCACATCTTAAATGCGAGGAGGATTATATGAAGAGATTACTGACAACTTTTTTTGCTTTTACATTATTACTTGTAGGACTTTTTATAGTTCAAGATGCACCAAAGAAACCAATAGGAGCGAAACAATTTTCTTCTTCCGCTCAAGAGGTTATTGAATATACTGATGAGAGCGGGCTTTCTGGTGATAGTGAAATTGCTGTTAAGACTGGCGATGAAATTAAAAATGAGGATGTTCAAATATGTGTGATTGGGAATGCCACTAAAAGTGTCGCTCCAGATAAGGCTCATATTACGGCAGTAGTTCAAACGCTTGACATGGACATGGTAAAATCAAAAGATGATAATTTTGAAATTTTTAATAAATGTATTGATGTTTTAGTTAAAGCAGGGATTGCTAAAGAGAACATTGTGCTTGATAGTTATATTTCTTATCCAAGTTATGACTATAATGGCGGAAAAACTCTTGTTGGTTATTACTCAATAAGCACTTTTTCGTTTGATGTTGAAAATTTATCTGACATGAAAAAATATATCGACACAGCAACTGAAAACGGAGTGACAAGCATCAGAAATATCGAGTATTCACTTTCAAATATAGATGAAGTTTATTCGGAAGTTTTAAATAATGCTTATCAAAATGCTGTAGCAAAAGCAAAAAATATAAGCGGGAGAGATGATTTGCAAGTTAAAAAATTAAAAGAAGAATATGTTTACTCTTGCACAACTTTATATAAAACCTATTCAGAAGGACTTGATAACAACAATATGATTGGCAATATTGATGTTCAGGCTCGTGTTGTTGTTGAATTTGAATAAAAATTTGTAATTTATTTTATTTCAATTTTAATTAAAAAAATATTTTATAAAAAGACAAAAAAGAAAAATCTAATTTGTCTTTTTTTATTTAGAGTGAGCAGAATATTGCGAATACGACAAATTATTTTTTATTTAATTAATTTTTATAAATTTTTAGTAAGTAAATGTTTTTTATTAAATTAAATTGACAAATTATTTATTATATATTATACTAAATTATTATGATTATTGATGAAGAAAGAAAAAAATATTGTGAAATCAAAGACAAACTTGTTTCATACAGGCAACATCTAGAGGACGAAAAAGAACTGATAGATAAAGTCAAAGATAACGATATTCAATATATGCTTCAAGAAATCAATGCAAGGCAAATCTATCAATATGAAAAAAATAAATTGCGTCCTTATTTTGCAAAGATTATTTTTTGCAAAGATGACCAAATTGAACCAGAAATTGTTTATATAGGAAGAATTGGGTTTGCAAATTTAGATGATGATATAATAATTGACTGGCGTGCTCCAATTTCTGACCTTTATTATAATTCAAGGCTTGGAAGTGCAAGTTATAAGACAGAAGAAAATTTTGTGATTAGCGGTGAACTTACGCTAAAACGTCAAATAAATTTTGAAAATGGTGAAATCATATCTGTTTATGATTTAGATAACTCAATAAGTGGTGATGAATTTTTGCAACCTTATTTAAATGCTTCAGCAGATAACAGACTTAAAAACATTATAGCAACAATTCAAGAGGAGCAAGATAAAATAATTAGAATGCCACTTGGAGATAATCTAATCGTTCAAGGAGTTGCAGGAAGCGGGAAAACCACCGTTGCATTACATAGGCTTTCGTATTTAATTTACAACAACAGAAAAAGTATTAAGCCAGATAAGTATTTCATTATCTCGCCAAACATGATATTTAAAAGTTATATTTCATCTTTGCTCGAAGAACTTGATGCAGACCAAGTGAATAGTTCAAGCATGGAAGATATCATAAATGTTTTTATCAATAAAGAATATAGGATTTTAAACAAACATGAAATGCACGATATTCTTGAGCAAAAAGGCGAAAATGACGACTTTTTAAGGTTTAAGGGAAGCGAAGAGTTTGTTCAAGTAATTGATAAATTTATTGAGGACTATGAAAAAGAGTTCTCTTGTCAAGACTTTTTGGTTAAAGGTATAAAAATTTTAGATAAATCGGTTTTATATGATAAATATATTCACAATAAAAAAAGCACTATCGAAAATTCAGTTTTCGTTTGGGCTAATGCAATGGACTCATTTGTCAAAGATAATGAGGAGATTGAAGAGCATATCAAAAATCTTTATGTTACAGATAAAATTTCTTTTAATCAAAAAATTGAAATTGAAAGAGAACTTCAAAAAAGTATAAAGGGGAAGATTTTTAAATTTTATAAAAAGAAATCTTTAATGGAACTTTATAAAAAATGTATAAACCAAATTGAAAGATATACCGATTATAAATATAGCAAGATTTTGAAAAAATATACCCTTGATAATTTGAATAAAAACATAATCTCTTATGATGACATTGGTGCGCTTATATACCTTTATACAAAGGTGTTCAATCAAAACGAATTTGAAGATATAAAACTTGTTGCAATTGATGAAGCACAAGACCTATCATTTCTAACATTTAAAGCCTTAAAAGAACTATTTAAACAGGCAAACTTTTCAATTTTTGGAGATATGGCACAAGGAATTTATGGCTATCAATCTATTAATAAGTGGTCAGAAATTGCCTCGATATATGATAGCCCAAAATTTCTTCATTTAAATAAGAGTTATAGAACGACAATAGAGATTACTTCTTTTGCAAATGAAACATTGAAAAAAATGGATTATCAACTTGCGGACAACGTTATTAGGCATGGAGAAAAAGTGCGACAAATTGAAACAATGCAAGTTAAAGATATGATTTTGCAAGAGATAGAACAATCCAAGAAAAAGGGTTTCAAATCTTGTGCCGTAATTTGCAAAGATAAAAATGAACTTTATAAGGCAAATGAACTTCTTAAAGGCATTGTAAAAATGCAAGAAGAAAACGATTCAGATTATGATGACAACCAAACAGTTTTATTGACACTTGAATCTGCAAAAGGTCTTGAGTTTGATTTTGTCATAATTTATGATAGTGGAAGTTATGAAGATAACTTGCTTGATAATAAAAGATATTATGTGGCTCAAACTCGTGCATTGCATGAACTTGTCATAATAAATCAAAAAAAATAAAATATAAAATTGAAAAAATAAAAATATTTAAGGAAATAAAATAAAAAAATAATAAAATAAATTTTAAAAACAATAATAAATTATAATAAAAAATAAATAAAAATTTTAAAAATTATTTTATTAATTAAAAATATAAACTTAAACTAAAACTAAATTAATTAAAAATTTAATTGGAGAATGAATGGACAAAAATTTAATTAATTATGGTCAGCATTATATGATTGACGAAACTATTTTTGATAAACTGATTGAAGAGAGTGAATTAAAGCCAAATGACATTGTTTTAGAAATTGGTGCTGGCGATGGAAGGTTGACAAAGAAACTATGCTCAAAATGTCAAAAAGTCATTTCTTTTGAAATTGACAGGCGAAATAAAGTTGAATTAGAAAAGTTAAATTTAAAAAATGTCATATTTTACTTTTGTAACTTTCTAGATTTTAGTTTTCCTCTTTCTTTTAACAAAATTATTGCTTCTTTGCCTTATCAAATAACCGAACCTTTTATTGAAAAAATATCAAGACTAGATTTTGAGAGTGCGACCTTAATTGTAGGGAAAAAATTTGCAGAAGGTTGTGACAAGAAAAGACTCACGAAAAATGCTATTTATACCAATTGCTATTTTAATGTTTCATATATACAAGATGTTTCTCCAGATAAATTTAACCCACCACCAAAGGTTTATTCTTCTATTATCAAACTTGTGAAAAAAAGTAAAAACGAGTTGTTGGAAGAAAAAAGTTTCTTTATTTTTAAACAACTTTTTGAGCAAAGAGATAAGAAACTTAAAAATGCCTTAAAAGAAAGTCTTATAAGATATTATCAAGAAAAGGGTGAGGTTTTAACGCAAAAAGAAAGCAAAGCCAAGATATCTCAAATTTTTACTGATGAAGAACTTGACCTCTATATTGAAAATTTTACAAATCAACAATATGAAAATCTTTGGAAGAAGGTGGATAAGTTAAACTAAACATTTACTTCTAATATATTTTATTTTATATGATGTTAATAAAAATTTTAAACATCTTAAAAAATACTTGTTAATAAATCAATCTTTTTTATGAATTATATTTAATGATTTAAAAGAGATTGATTTTTTTTGTAATATTTTATATAATCTTTGTTATGGAAAGAATTAAAAGAATAAGAAATTTTTGTATAGTTGCTCATATTGACCACGGCAAGTCAACTCTTGCTGACAGGCTTATTGAAAGCACGGGAACGCTTGCTAAACGTGATATGCAAGCACAGATATTAGATAATATGGATTTAGAACGTGAAAAGGGAATTACAATAAAGTTGACACCAACTAGGATGAATTACACATTTGAAGGAGAGGAATACGAACTCAATTTGATTGATACTCCAGGTCATGTTGATTTTACTTATGAGGTTTCACGTTCTTTAGCGGCTTGTGAGGGTGCGATTTTAATTGTTGATGCTTCTCAAGGGGTTGAGGCTCAAACTCTTGCCAACGCTTATCTTGCCATTGACAACAATCTTGAAATACTTCCAGTTATAAACAAGATTGACCTTCCAAGTGCAAGACCTGAAGAGGTTAAAAAAGAGATTGAAGATGTCGTTGGAATACCAGCAATGCATGCACCATGTATATCAGCAAAAGATGGGACAAATATTGATGAAGTTCTTAAAATGATTGTCAAAGAGTTTCCTTCTCCAAAGGGTGACGAAAATGGACTTTTAAAATGTTTGATTTTTGATAGTTACTATGACAATTTTAAAGGTGCTATTTGTCTTATACGTGTTTTTGACGGAACTATTAAGGTTGGAGATAAAATCAAGATGATGCAAACAGGCAAAACATACGAAGTGACCGAAGTCGGCATTTTTGTACCTAACGAAAAAACTGTTGATAAACTTGAAGCGGGTGACGTTGGTTATATTGCAGGTTCTATTAAAAATATTTCTGATATTGAGGTGGGTGACACAATAACAAGTGCAGATAATCCTATTACAGAGGCTTTACCAGGCTATAAAAAAGTTCAACCAGTTGTTTTTTGTGGGGTCTTTCCAGTTGACGGAGCAAAATATAACGAACTTAAAGATGCTCTTGAAAAATTAAAATTAAATGATGCTTCTCTTGATTTTATGCCTGAAGTTTCTCAAGCATTGGGATTTGGTTTTAGATGTGGCTTTTTAGGTCTTTTACATCTTGAAATCATAACAGCACGCATAGAGAGAGAATATAACCTTGATATTATTACAACAGCACCAAGTGTGCATTATCATGTTCATAAGACGAATGGTGAAATGCTTGAAATTTCCAATCCTTCTTCACTTCCAAATCCAGTTGAAATTGATTATATTGAAGAACCTGTTGTCAAAAGTAGTATTTTTGCTCCACCTGAATATGTCGGTGCGATTATGGAACTTTGTCAAGAAAAACGAGGAGTTTATAAAGGTTTAACTTATCTAGATTCAAACAGGGTTCGAGTAGATTATACTTTGCCACTTGGAGAAATAGTCTTTGATTTTTTTGATAGTTTAAAGTCAAGAACAAAGGGTTATGCAAGTTTTGACTATGAACTTGCAGGTTACAGCAGAAGTGACCTAGTTAAAGTTGATATTCTTCTCAATGGCGAAAAATGTGATGCACTTTCAATCATAGTTCATAAAGATAAGGCATATTCAAGAGGTCGAGCACTAACTGAAAAACTCAAAAAAATCATTCCACGCCAACTTTTTGAAGTTCCAATTCAAGCCGCTATAGGCACTAAAGTTATTGCAAGAGAAACAATTTCGGCTATGAGAAAAGATGTCCTAGCAAAATGTTATGGCGGAGATATAACAAGAAAACGTAAACTACTTGAAAAACAAAAGGAAGGGAAAAAACGTATGAGAAAAATAGGTTCTGTTGAAATTCCTTCCGAGGCTTTTATGTCAATATTAAAACTTGATGATGAGGACAAATAAATGACAGGAATTTATATCCATATTCCTTTTTGTGAAAGCAAATGCGTTTATTGTGCCTTTTCTTCTTTTGTGAATAGAGAAAAAGAAAACGACTATTTTAGTCATTTAAAAAAAGAAATAGAAAATACGTCAAAAAGCATAAAAGACAACGTTAAAAAGGTGGATTCAATATATTTTGGTGGCGGAACTCCAAGTGTTGTAAGTTCAAACAAAATTAAAGACATTTTAGATTGTATAAAGAAAAATTTTGTTATTAATGAGGACTGCGAAATAACAATAGAGGCAAATCCAAATTCTTTAGATAAGCAAAAACTTGCTGAATATAAAAAAATGGGAATAAATCGTCTTTCTATTGGCATTCAAAGTTTATATGATGAAGAACTAAATTTTTTGGGTAGAAAACATAATAGAAATATGGCTATAGAGGCAATAAAAAGTGGAAAAAACTCTGGATTTGAAAATATTTCCGTTGATTTGCTTATAGGAATAAAAGGTCAAACTAAAAATAGGTTTGTTTGTGAACTTAATGAACTTATAAGTTTGGGCATTAAACATTTTTCATGCTATATGCTTCAAGTTGAAGAAGGAACAAAACTTTATAATATTGTTAAAGAAAATGAAAAAGAAATTCTTGATGAAGATGAGTGCGTTAAAATTTATGAAGAGTGCGTAAGAACTCTTGAAGAGAATGGGTTTGTAAGGTATGAGATTTCAAACTTTGCCTTAAAAGGTTATGAAAGCAGGCATAATCTCAAATATTGGTCAGGAGAAAATTATATTGGATTTGGGTTGTCAGCACATTCTTATATTGACGGAACTAGATTTGCAAATTCTAATAATTTTGAAGGTTATTTTGCTGGAGAAAAATCACTTTGTGAGAAATTATCTGATAGTCAAAGAATAGAAGAGTTGATTATGCTTGGACTGCGTTGTCGGCTTGGAGTTGACAATCAAAAATTAAAACAACTTGGTTATGATTTAACTCAAAATGAAGATTTTAAAAATTTTGTAAGAGATTGTGTTTTAATAAAAGAAGGCGAAATTATCAAATTAAATCCTCAATATTATGGCGTCAGCAATTTCATTATAACCCGACTTTTACCATGAGTTTTTTCAATTGTTATATTGGTAAATTAATGTAAAGATATATTTTTGAATTAGAAGCGAAATTAATATTTTAAATTTTTTTAAGATTTTTCTATAATTACTTGCAAAATTATAAAAGTTGTGTTATAATCAATTTTGTAAAGTAAATTTGCTTTACAAAAAGGGCTTTATGAAAGTTGAAGAAAGTTTGTATTACAATAAATTGTTTGATAGTTACGGAAAGCTTTTAAGCAAAGGTCAGCAAGAGATTATGTCTGCTTATCTAATTGATGATTTGACTGTTAGTGAAATTGCACAAAATATGCTTATTTCACGTCAAGCGGTTTTAGATAGCATAAGAAAAGCAGAGATTAAACTTGAAAAACTTGAAAGTGAACTTGAGTTTGTCAAAAAGATTGAAAAACTTGAAGAGGAAATTGAAAGACTGAAAAATAAAATTAATTAGGAGATTAAAATGGCATTATTTTCATCGCTATCTGAAAAATTTAATCACATATTTTCAAAGCTTACTAAACGAGGAAGATTGACTGAACTTGAAATTAAAGAGGCTATGCGAGAAGTTCGCATCGCATTACTTGAAGCAGATGTCAACTATTTGGTTGCGAAAGATTTTGTCAAAAACGTTTCTGAAAAAGCGGTTGGAGATGAAGTTTTAAAAAGTTTAACTCCGGCTCAACAAGTCATTAAAATCGTAAAAGATGAACTTGTCACACTTATGTCATCAAACAATCAAAAACTTGCCGTTTCGCCTTCTCCTCCAACAGTGATTATGATGTGTGGACTTCAAGGTGCGGGAAAAACGACAATGTGTGCAAAACTTGCGTCACATTTAAAAAAATCTGGCAAAAAACCTTTGCTTGTGGCTTGCGACATCTATAGACCTGCAGCGATTGAGCAACTTCAAGTTGTTGGGAAACAAGCAAACACCGAAGTTTTTGAAAAGGGGACACAAAACCCTGTGAAAACTGCAAAACAAGCCATTGACCATGCACTAAAACAAGGTTATGATACAGTTATTATTGATACAGCCGGAAGACTTCATATAAATGAAGAACTGATGAATGAACTTAAAAACATCAAAAAAGAGGTCAATCCGTCTGAAATACTTTTGGTTGTAGATGCTATGACTGGTCAAGATGCAGTTACTGTTGCACAATCATTTAATGATGCCCTTGACATTACGGGTGTTATTCTTACAAAACTTGATGGTGACACAAGAGGCGGTGCAGCACTTTCTATTAAAGCAATAACTGGAAAGCCTATCAAATTTACGGGCGTTGGCGAGAAGATTGGTGATATTGAACCATTCTATCCAGACCGAATTGCAAGCAGAATTTTAGGCATGGGCGATGTTCTTTCACTTATTGAAAAGGCTCAAGAGGCTGTCAGTGAAGAACAAGCCAAAGAAATGGAAAAGAAGTTTAGAGAAAATTCATTTACCTTTGATGATTATTTAGCACAAATAGAAAGCGTTAAAAAAATGGGAAATATAAAAGATATTTTGTCCATGATTCCAGGAATTAGCGGGAAAATAAAAAATCTTGATATTGATGAAAATCAAATGCAAGTCAATAAGGCAATAATTCAATCTATGACTCCAAAGGAAAGAAAAAATCCAGAAATTATTAAGGCTAGTCGTAGGCAAAGAATTGCAAAAGGAAGTGGAACTTCTATTCAACAAGTAAATCAACTTTTAAAGCAATTTGAGCAATCAAAAGAACTTATGAAACAGCTCAAAAATGGAAAGTTTAGAAAAGGACTTTTTTAATAATGGTATATCGTTGCAAACGGCAACTATATATATGGCAAAATATTAACGCATTTTGTCAATGTCATATCTTAATTAATTATAAACAAATTAACTTTTGCTAAAATTAATTAAGTAGGCAAAATTAACACAAATTTATAAAGGAGGAAAAAATGGCAGTTAAAATCAGACTTACAAGAAAGGGTGATAAAAAATCTCCATTCTACAGAGTTGTAGTTGCTGATTCAAGAGCTCCAAGAGATGGAAGATTTATCGACATTATTGGAACTTATAATCCACTTACTGACCCTGCAGAAATCAAGATTGATGCTGAAAAAGCTAAAACATGGCTTAAGAATGGTGCATTACCAACTGATACAGCAAAACAACTTCTTGTAAAAAGCGGAATAATTGAAAAATAATCACTTTTTTAAAAAGGAGCAAATTTTTAATGAAAGAACTTTTAGAATATATTGTTAAAAGTTTAGTTATAGATGAAGATGCAGTTAAAGTGACTGAAACTGAAGAAAATGATGAAACTGTTTATCATGTATTTGTAAGTGAAGATGACATGGGACGTGTTATTGGCAAGTCTGGGAAAGTCGCTTCAAGCATTAGGGCTATAATTAAATCTATTTCATCTCGCAATCACAAAAAAGTGTTTGTGAAGTTTGGTGAATAACAATGTTAGAAATTGCAAAGATATTAAAACCGCAAGGAATAAAGGGCGAAGTTAAAGCATTGCCTTTGACAAATGTCCTTGCTGTTTTTAATTCTATCAAAGATTGTATGATAGAAAATAAAACCTTTAATATTGCCCATGTTTCCATTAGGCAAGGTTTTTTGTATATTAAATTTAATGAAATAAACACAAGAAATGATGCAGAGATGTTAAGAGATAAAAAGATTAAAGTTGATAAATCAGTTTTAGAAAACGCAAAACAAGAAGATGAGTTTTTGATTGATGACCTTCTTGGTATGGTTCTTCACGATGAAAATGGAAATATAGTTGGTCAAATTGTCGATGTTATCAATTATGGTGCAAGCGATATTTTTATTATAGAGCATGAAAATAGAAAATATCAAGTTCCATATGTTGATGAGGTTTTTATTAACGAAAATGGTCGATTGGTGGTCAATAGCGAAAAACTTAAAGAGGTCATGATATGATAATAGATATTTTGACCTTATTTCCTGAAGCATTTTCTTATCTTGACAATAGTATTTTGAAGCGAGCAAAAGAAAGTGGACTCTTAGAGATAAATATTCACGATATTAGAGATTTTTCTTTAGATAAACACAAGAAATGTGATGACTATCCTTTTGGCGGTGGTGCAGGAATGCTTATGAGTGTTCAGCCTATATATGATGCAGTTAATAACGTTTTAACTGACCACTCAAAAATAGTTATGCCAAGTCCTAGCGGAGAAAAATTGAGCGTTACCCTCGCTCAAGAACTTTCTAAAGAAGAACATCTCATCTTTATTTGTGGGCATTATGAAGGAATTGACCATAGAGTAAACGAAATTTTTAATCCTCTTGAAGTTTCAATTGGTGATTATGTTCTGACAGGCGGAGAACTGCCTGCAATGGTCATTATAGACACTATCTCAAGATTTATTGAAGGAGTGATAAGCAGTGAAAGTTTAAGCGAAGAGAGTTTTTCAAATGGACTGCTTGAATATCCTCAATATACACGTCCGGCAAATTTTATGGGATATAAAGTCCCGGATGTTTTACTTTCTGGCAATCATGCCGAGGTTGATAATTGGAGGAAAGAACAATCTTTAAAAAAGACTATGGAAAAACGACCAGATTTATTAAAAAAATAAATTTATTAATTTAAAAAATTTATTAATAAAATAAAAAATATTATTTTTATTTAATTTATTTAATTATTCATTTTTTCATTTTTTTAATATTATTTAATTTTATTTTATTAATTAAAAATATTTTATTAAATTTATTTTTATTAATATTATTTTTAAAATTTTAATATTTAATTATTTTATTATTTATTTTTATAGATGAGAAGGATGATTTATGAGTGAAGAGTTGACAAATCAAAAGATTAACTGGTTTCCGGGACATATGTCTAAAACTTTGAAAGAAATCAAAAAGTTGCTTTCAAATGTAGATGTCGTTTGTTATGTCTTGGACAGTAGAGCACCTATTTCATCTATCAATCCCAGCCTAAATAAACTTGTTAATGATAAACCAATTTTATATATCTTTAATAAAATTGATATGGCAGATGAGAAAAGAGTCAAAGAATTAGCAAAAGATTATAAGGGCGATAAAAAAGATTATGTTTTATTAAACAGCACTTTGTCAGGTGGAAGTAAGATTATAAAGCAGAAAATAAACAATTTGGCAAAAGATAAAATCGAAAAATTCAATAAAAAAGGAATTAGGACTATAATTAGGGCTATCGTTATTGGAGTGCCAAATTCTGGGAAAAGCACACTCGTTAATAATTTGTGTGGAAAAGCAAAAGCAATAACTGG
This sequence comes from uncultured Clostridia bacterium, assembly GCA_944376495.1. Taxonomy (GTDB): domain Bacteria; phylum Bacillota; class Clostridia; order Christensenellales; family UBA1242; genus Caccovivens. The sequence continues at coordinate 52,564 of CALWCW010000066.1, forward strand.
AAATAGACCAGGGGTTACTAAACAGACTCAATGGCTTAACATTGGTGACAACATCGAACTTTGCGACACGCCGGGAACTTTATATCCTAATTTAGAAAATCAAGATATTGCTGAAAAATTGCTTTTTATTGGAAGTGTTAAAGATGAAATCATTATTGATAATTATTTGCTTGCTCAAAAACTTTTGCAACTTTTAAAAGAAAAATATCCGCAAAATGTTAAAAATAGATATGGTGATGATGCAACTTTAGATAGCATAGCAAAAAAACGGGGATTTATATTAAGTAAAGATGAATTTGATTATGAAAGGACTGCAAATGCTATATTTGATGATTTTAGAAAGGGACGATTTGGAAGGGTGACATTAGACTAATGTTAAAGACAAATAAAATTAATGGTGATAAGGGTGAAATTTTAAGTTCTCAATATTTGACTAAAAAGGGTTATAAAATATTAGAAACCAATTTTAAAAACAAAATTGGCGAAATTGACATTATTGCTTTTAAAAATGGCTGCTATGTTTTTATTGAAGTAAAAAAAAGAGAAACAAAACTTTTTGGACGTCCTTGTGAGGCGGTTGACTATAAAAAACAGCAAAAGATAAGGAAAGTTGCTTTGTCTTATTTAAAATTTAAAAAACTTTTAGATGTAGAGTGTCGATTTGATGTTATAGAAATTTTAGGAGATGATATAAATCACATAGAAAATTGCTTTTAATATTGAGTTTAAATGCTTTTGTGTTAAGAAAAATTAAAATTGAAAATACCTTTTTGTTTTCGTTTTTTATTTAATATTTATAATATGTTTTTCATTAATATTGTTTAATTTTACACCTTTTAGGGTATAACTAATAAGAGGTGTTTTATTATGCGAAAGTTTAGGTTTATTTTAATTTTTGTTTTGCTTTTTTGTAGTTTTACATTTTTTGCGTGCGAAGATGCAACAACTCTTAATTGTGCTTCAATAAGTGAAATAACTCAAGCCGGAAGTGAAAATTATGGTGTTAAAGTTAATTTTTATAATGATTCAAGATTGAAAGGGAAAGGAGTTGATGTTCAAATAAAGTTTAACAAACTCGGAGATATAACTATTTGGGAAGAAAACCACGATAGAGGCATTTATACGATTGACGATATAGATGAGTGGCAGTCAATGACAAGTATAATAGCACTTTTAAATGAAATGGAAGGTCAAGAAAAATTTATGAAGTTTGAACAGGCAAGCGCTAAGACATATCTATTTAACTTTGATAAATCAATTGAAATCACCATGAGAGTAGTGGCAGGGGACATAGAGGATAATATTGAAAATAATGGCGAAATTTTGGTGGGGAGCGAACCAATCTCCAAACAATTCACATTAAAAATAAAATAAAAGCGAAAATTTGCTTTTATTTTTTTTAACTTTATAGTATCATATTATAAGGAGAAATTATGATAAGAGTCAATAATTTGTATTTGAGATACACTCGAGAATTTTATGCACTTTTTAATATAAATATGGAAATTGAAGATGGAGAGAGCGTGGCATTTGTTGGAGAGGATGAAAGCGGAAAAACTAGTTTACTGCGTATTTTTGCAAAACTTGAAAAACTTACAAAAGGTGAGATTTATATTAAAGATATTCCTATAGAAAAAGTCAATTATAAAGAAGATATAAGTGCTGGATATGTTCCATCAAAACCAGTTTTCTTTGAAAAAAAATCAGTTTATGAGAATTTAAAATACATTTTAAAAGTTTGGGGTTACAGCGAAAACGAAATTGAAAGCAAGATTAATGATGCAATAATTGAATACTCTCTTGAAAAAATCAAAGATACTAAAGTCAAAGATTTGACTCTTGATGAGAAATATATTCTTTCTCTTATTAGATTGACGTTTAGAGAACTTGACTTGCTCATGGTTGACAATATATTTGATAAAATGAATGAAACTGTTTTTGAAGTTGCATCAAAATTAATAAAGTCTTTACAAAAAAAGAATACCACTTTGATAGTAGCAACAACTAAAGAATCAGTGGCAAACATGTTCTGCAAACGAAAAATTTATTTTAAAGACGGCTCTATTGTTGATAAATTATAGTGTGTGATGATAAAATTTTAATAAATGTAAAAATTTAAATTTGAATATATAAACCTACAAAATAAGTTCATCTTTTGGTGAACTTATTTTTTCTTTCTTATTACCGTCATCTTTATTTGAAGATTGAGAAAAAATTTGAGAAAGTGAAGAAAGGTTTGAATTTTTACCTAGCAAAGATAAAAGCATTGGCAAAAGGTTTTGGTTTTGTCCTGAAAATAAATTATTTAATGATGAGAAAGGATTGTCGTTTTGAGTATTTTGATTTGCTTGACTATTTTCATTAAATTTGCTTTGTTCCGAATAGTGTATGTCATTATTTTGACTTTGCTCCGAGTGAGAACCATTTGAAAAACCTTGCGTTTGAGAATATGCTTCACTTGGGTAACTTGAAAAAGCGGGATTTTGCGAAAGATTTTGTCCCGAATTTGAATTATTGTTCTGGTTATTGTTAAACAATTTTGCAAACATCTCAAGCAAAGAATTATCCATATCTTTTTATATTCAAAACATGATAAAAAGGTGAATTATAAAAAACAAATTAAAGATTAAATGGTTTTTTAAATAAAAATTTTGTAAAAATAAATGCATTTTTTTCATATATTGAATTAGGAGAATTTATGGCAAAATTATCTGATTTTAAATCTAAAAATGAAGAACAAAAAAAAGATAGATATGTGAGCGAAAATGACTTGCAAAATATTTATAATCACTACAAAGATATGTCGCAAGATGACCTTTCAAAAGAACTTTTCAGCGAAGTTGCAAGACAAAAGAGTCAAGGAACATTTGATTATGACAGACTGAACTTTATGATAGATTCAATTCGGCCATCTTTAACTAATGAACAATATGTAAATATGAAAAGGATGCTTGATAGTTTAAAATGAAATACAATAAAATAGATAAAATGCTTTTACAAATTGTTTCATTTTTGGAAACTGATAAAAAATGGGATTGCATTGTTAAAGCAAATGATTACATAAGGTTGAAAAATATTTTTAAAAATAAAATTATTCACGTTTTAAATGAATATCCTTTTATTAAATCTTTTAGAGTTAAAGCAAGCAAAAAAGAGATTGCACTTCTTTCAAATATGAGTCAAGTTCAATTTATTTCTTCGGTCAGCAAGGCCTCTGTTTTAATGAATATTTCAAAAAAAATATTAGGAATTGAAAGTTCAAGTTTGACGGGGAAGGGCTTAACGGTTGCATTTATTGATACTGGTATTTATGAGCATCCAGATTTTGTTGTCGGTGAAAAGCGCATAATTTTTTTTAAGGATTTTATCAATAACAAAGAAAAATGCTATGATGATAACGGGCATGGCACTTTTGTAAGTGGTGTTTGCTCTGGCAATGGTGCGATGTCGGGAGGGAAGTTCTCTGGTATTGCTCCGCAATCAAACATTATAAGTCTTAAAGCACTTAATGGTCTAGGTGAGGCGTCTGCAGATAAAATTTTAGATGCTATGGAATGGGTATTTAATAATTATAAAAAGTATAACATTAGAGTGGTTTGTATGAGTTTTGGCAGTGAACCGCTTGGCTATAATGATCCTATTATGGCGGGTGCTGAAGCGTTGTGGCAAGAAGGTATTGTCGTTGTGGCAGCAGCGGGGAATAGTGGTCCAGAATTTCAAACAATCAAAAGTCCAGGTGTTTCAAGTAAAATAATAACGGTAGGCGGGTTTAATGATAATCGTATAGATTTAGATAATTTTGATGAACATTTTTTTGAGGTCGCAGAATTTTCTTCTAGGGGACCAGCGTTTAAAAGGTTCAAACCAGATTTAGTCGCTCCTTCAGTTGACATAGTATCTTGTGGACGAGATAAACCTTACACAACTTTAAGCGGAACTTCTGTCGCAACTCCTATGATTGCAGGATGTGCTTTGATTCTTTTAGAAAAAGAGCCTTATCTTTCTCCCAATGAGGTAAAACGCACATTGCTAGGAAATTGTCATGCAATTTGCTATAATAAAAACCTTGAGGGGTATGGTTATCCTGTTATAAATAAGTTAATTTAATAAAATTGAAAAAAGTAAATACGCAGTCATTTTTTGACCATTGCCTCAATCGTTACTCTATTGTTATATTAATTTGTAAACTCTAAAACGCATAGCATTTTTTAAATTTATAAAATATCACATTAAATATAATAACATTTTGTATAATTTAAAATAAAAAAATAAAAAATAGCCAAGTAAAGTTGGCTGATTTTTTGCTTATAAATTGTAAACTTATTGGTTAATTTAACTCTATTGAAACTTCTGTAAATTGATTGATGTTTTTGCAAGCAGTTTTTTTGTTTGCAAGTTTGATTAATTTTCTTCCTGTTAAAGCTTTTTTAGTTGAAATTTTTTGAATGTTGAATTTTTGAGTATCATACTCTTTTAAATCAGCAAATGAAAGATATTTTCCTTCTTCCGACTTAAATAAATAGATTAAATTATTTTTAGATTTTGTTGAATAAACTTCTGAAAATTTCAATTTCTTTAAAGATTTCAACTTTGCTTTTGTTTCTCTTTGTTTTTCCTTATACAAGACATAATCATACAATACATTTTTAAATTCCATAAATATTCTCCTTTTATTTTTCTTTTCTATTTTAGCGTCACAATTATAACACTTTAAATTTTATTGTCAATAGACTTTTCAAAAATTTCTTAAAAAATTTATAAAAATTTTTACATTTTTTTATGAATAATATATTTTAAGTGTTATGATTATTTTTATATAAATATTTATTAATTTATTTGGAAATAAATGTCTAATGTTGTAAAATATTGTTATATTAAAGGATAAATTATGAAAAACTTTTTTAGTGAATTTAAGAAATTTATAAGTCGAGGAAATATTCTTGATATGGCTGTCGGTGTCATCATCGGTGCTGCTTTTAGTGCAATTGTCACTTCTTTAGTAAATAAAATTTTAATGCCTATCGTCAATCTTGCTGTTTATGCCTGCACAGGGGGAAATGGTATATCATTAATCACCGTTTTGAATGGCGAGGAATATATGATTACAGACTCAACAGGTGCTAATGTTATAAACCCAGCATGTATTTATATTGATTGGGGAGATTTTATTCAAGCAGTTGTAAACTTTATAATTGTCGCTTTAGTAATTTTTACTATTATTAGAATTATCATGAAGAGTAAGGGCTTTTTAAAGAATATGGAAACTAAAGCAATGAAAGGCAAACTTACAAGAGCTCAAAGAAAAGATTGCAAAGCAAAAGGTATTAATATTAAAGATAAAGAGGCTGTGAAAGCATATTTAGAAGAACAGGCTCAAAAGAAAGCAGACGAAGAGGCAAAGAAAAAAGAACAGGAAGAACTTGAAAAGCAAAATTCTACAAACTATATTTTAAAAGAAATTCGTGACCTTTTAAAAGAAAATAAAACTGAAGAGGCTGTGCAAGTTCTAGAACAAACTCAAGATAGTCAAGAAAACAAAAATAGATGATTTAGATTAAATCAATATAAGGATTTTATCGCAAAGCATATTATCATTAAATTATAATAATAAAGGTTGTTTATTTACAAGCAAAATATTTTAGGAGATACAATGAGAACAAGTGCAAGAGCCATTATTTTTATAGATGGCAAATTATTGACGATGTTTAGAAGGAAAAGAAAAGATAACATTGTTAAAGAATATTATGTTATTCCAGGCGGTGGACAAAATGAGGGAGAGGCACTTGAAAATACCGTTAAAAGAGAATTGAGCGAAGAAATGGAGTTAAATATAGAAGTCGGAGATTTTCTTGGAAAACGTAAAACTGCAGAAACCGAAGAATATTATTTCTTTTGCAAAGTTAAAAGTGGTGTGCCAAAGTTGAGTGGTGAAGAACTAGAACGCATGACTGAAGATAATTTTTACGAACCTAGGCTTGTTGATATACAAGATTTAGACAAAATTGATATTAGCGGAAAAGATTTTATTAATAAAGCATTGCAGTTAAATTAAGCAATGTTTTTATTTTACTGTTTTATGGTAATTTTCGATGTGGAGAAAAAAAATGATAGATAGGGAGAAGGAGATTTTCCTAATATTAAATTGACAAGATTTTTTGCTCCATATATTGAATAGACTATTCCATTTGCTCCATAACCTAAATTATAAAATAAATTTTTAATTCTTTCATCTTCGCCGATAACCGAAAGGTTGTTTTTTGTTGTCGAAAAAACTCCACAAAATTTATAGTCAATATTGACATATTCTAATTGTGAAAACATTTCTATTGCATATTGTTTTAGCATTTGATATTTTTTTACTGCATCCTTATCTTTTATAAAATCACCTTTAAATAAGATATCTTCACCGCCAATTATAAGTCGGTTATTAGGAGAAAGACGCAAATAATGATAGGGGTCAGAATTATCTTGCAATAGTTCTCCATTCCATAACTTCTTTTTTAATGGTTCAGTAACGATTGTATAACTAATATATTTTTCACACAATTTTTTATTAGTGAAAAGCAAACTATTATAGCCAGTGCAACAGATTAAATATTTACAATTAATCTTGACACCATAGTTTGTTATTATTTCAAACATATCATCTTTTTTTATTACTTGTTTAGCCTCTGTATTTTCAAAAATTTTTATTTTATTTTTTATGTAATCTATCAATTGTTTTTCAAAAAGGTAAGGATTAAATTCGGCTCCACCATTTTTAGCAAGCAATCCTGTTTTTAAAGAAAATGGGAAAGGGTTATGTATTTCATCTACATAATAAACAGGGAATTTGTTGTTTTTACGAAATTCAAACTCTCTAATAATCTCCTTTTTATCTCCTTTTTTAGTTGAAAATATTAGGGTATCTCTTTTATTATATTGACACTTATTGCCTAATTTTCTAATTATCAAATCTATATCTTTAAGAGCATTTAAACCAACTCTGTAAATGTTTACGACATCTTCTTTGGTGAAAAATCTTTTCAAATCATTTGCATGGTCATCTAATTGATATTCTAATAGAGCGGTAGCACAACTTGTATTTAAAAAGCCTAAACGATTTTTATCGATTAAAATAGTGTCTAAATTATTTTCGGCAAAATAATAGGCAGTTATTGCTCCATCAATACCTCCGCCAACAATTAGACAATCACAACTAATGTCATAATCAAGATATGGAAAACTTTGTATTTTTTCTGTCACATCACAAAAATATGGCTTTCCTTTAACATATTCTTTAATCATATATCTCCTTTTTTATCTTTTAAATAGTTAATTGTATTAGGCAATAAATAATATTTATACATTTTTTATTCTTTCTCAAATATGAAAAAATATTTCAAAATGTATATTAATAATTGTTTCTATTCATTTTTAGTTTTTACATAATAGTTAAATTAATTTAAAATTACAAAGATAAAACATTACTATAATTTTGTCGAATTTAACTAAAAAATCTTTGCAAAATTGGACAATTTATGGTAAGATTTAAATTGATGAGAATAAAGGAGAGATTATGCAAATTGCAATAACTGGTATCACTGGTAATATGGGACAGGCGGTTTTAAAACATATTATTGATATTAAAGAAATAGACAATATAAAACTTCTTGTTTTAGAAGATGATAAAAGAATAAAAAAAATATTAAAAAAATATGCTAAATATAAAGATAAATTGAATGTTATGCTTGGTAATCTTAAGGATTTTAATAAGTGTGAGGAACTTGTTAAGGGCTGTAGTTACGTCATTAACCTTGCTGCAGTTATTCCGCCTCATTCAGACCAAGAACCTAAAAAAGCAATTGAATGTAACGAAATAGGAGTTAACAATTTAGTAACAGCCATTGAAAAGATAAAATTTAAACAACCAAGATTCATACATATTTCAACTGTCGCTTTATATGGCAATAGAAATCACAAACATCCATGGGGCAGGGTCGGTGACCCGTTGCTTGTAAGCCCATTTGATATTTATTCAGTTACAAAGATGAGAGGCGAGTTTAGGGTTTTAGAATCTGAAATTGAAAATTTTGTCGTGTTAAGACAAACCGCAATGCTTCATGAGAATATGTTAAATGACAATATGAGTGATGGACTTATGTTTCATACTTGTTTCAATGCACCACTTGACTGGGTAACTGCTAATAATAGTGGTCTTTTAATTGCAAACATTTTAAAAAGAGATATAACAGAAGATTTATCAAAAGTCTTTTGGAGAAAGTGTTTTAATATATCTGGAGGCGAAAGAAATTGCGTCACAGGTTATGACACATTAAACGATGGTTTTGCAATAATTGGTGGAAGCGTTAAAGACTTTTTTAAGCCAAACTATAATGCAACAAGAAATTTTCATGGTGTGTGGTTTTATGATGGCGAAAAGTTGAATGATTTATTTAATTATCAAAGCGAATCGGTTGATTTCTTTTGGAGAGACTTTGCAAAAAATCATTCTTATTTAAAGGCAGGTAAAATTGTTCCTAAATCTTTAATTAGTAAGTTTGCTATACAAAGATTGTTTAAAAGTGAAAATTCGCCAAAATATTGGTTAAAAAATCACGATGATGCAAAAGTTATGGCTTATTTTAAAGGTTATGAAAATTATGATAAAATTGGTGAAGATTGGTCTAATTTTGACCTTTTAATTGAAAATAGAGCGGATGGACAAGAAGTGGATTACAAGGCTTTAAAAGATAAATCAAATGCTAAACTTATTGATTATAAGTTCGACTATACAAAAAATGATGATGAAATTGATATAGATGACTTGAAAGCAGTTGCTAAAGCACATGGTGGTAAACTTTTAACTCAAGCATATAATAAAGGTGATATGAGAAGCAAGCTTGAATGGCAAACAAGCGAAGGCGATAGATTTTTCGCAAATGCCTATACTGTGTTAAGAGCAGGACACTGGATGAACGATACTTATAAGAAATATTGCTGGAATTTTGATAAACTTGCAAAACAAGATGAGATTTATGCTCAAATATGGTTTGATTCTCATGATGAAGATGAAAATCAATATTATTATTTTGATGAAAATTTTAATGCTCATGCAGAGAAGAGGGATTAGTTAAATGAAATTTTTAATATGCTATTTTTCTGGGACTGGAAACACTAAAAAAATTGTTGATAAATATAAAGAAGAATTAGAATTAAAGAAAGTTGAGGTAGATACAAAAAAGATTGAGGAAGAGTTAAATTTTGATATTAATGAATATGATGTGCTTATGATTGCTTATCCTGTTCACGCATTTAATGCTCCGTCTATCGTTCTAGATTTTGCGAAAAAACTTTCAAAAACTGAAAAACAAAAACGCCTTATCATTATAAAGACCTCGGGCGAGCCTTTGGCTTTGAACAATATTTCTTCTCAAAAACTTGTAAAAATTTTAAAAAAGAAAAATTATATTTTGACTAATGAATATCATTATGTTATGCCTTATAACATAATCTTTAGGCACAGCGATAATATGGCATATAAAATGTGGAATACAGCCCAAAATGTTATACCTATTGATTGTAAGGAAATTCTTAAAAATAAAGAAAATAAATTAAAAAAGGTCTTTATGGGAAATGTTCTTCTTTGGCTTTTCCAAATTGAGCATTGGGGTGGTAGATTTAATGGCAAAAGATATAAAGTTAACGAAAAATGTATTAAATGTCAAAAATGCGTCCGAAATTGTCCAACAAATAATATAAAAATTGAGAACGGCGAATTCAAGTTTGGAAAGAATTGTTTGATGTGCATGAGATGTTCTTTTCTATGCCCAACAAATTCTATTAAAATAGGTCTTTTTGAGAAATGGAAGGTCAACGGTGAATATAATTTTGACAATTACAATGAAAATGAAGAACAAAACCATAAAAAATATTGCAAAAAGTCCTATAATAAATACTTTAAACGTTGTGAAGATAAAATAAAAAAAGATAAGGAAGTAATTTAAAATTTCCTTATTTTTTATATTTTTTTATAATTTTATTTATAAATGTTTAATAAAATAAACACTAGAAAAATTATTAATGATTTTATAAAATTATATTTTTATTATGATTTTTTGTCATTATTTAGATTTTTTTCATTTGTATTTTCTTTATTTATAATATCTTTAAATATTTTATAACTGACTTGTTTCGGAATGCCAACGCTTTTGTCTTCTTGAACCTCTTTTGTTTTTTCTTTTTCTTCATTTTTGTCAGTTTTATGATTTATTGAGTTATTCTTTATTTCGTTATCTGTATCTGTTTCTTCACTATAGTTTATAAGAAGAGGCTTTTCTTCGCTTTTCTGTGCTTGTTTATTTTTGTTCGTTAGTTTTGCACCTAAATTTACAACAAATTTTTCAATTTGGGATTGATATTTGTAACTGACATAAAATAAAACTAAGCAAATTATAATAAGAACTATCCAAACAGGAATACCCCATCCGCTATACGGTATTAACTGTCCGCTTCCCAAAAAGCAGGTTGTGGCTATTGTTATAGGCCTTGTGATAAGGTTGGTGATTATAAAAAATCGATAACTCATATTGACTGTCCCTGCGACAATACATAAAATATCATCTGGGAATAATGGTAAAAGCATCATTAAAAAGTAAACGAATTTTCCTTGCCTTAATTTCTCTTCCCATTTTAACGTAGTCTTTTCTCCAGCAACCCAAACAACCAATCTTCTGCCAATCTTTTTGCCTAAAAAGAAGGCAAACAAACTTCCTGAAAAAACTGCAAGAAAACTTATACCCAAAGTTATCCAAGGACCAAATAGTAAGGTTCCTGCGACTGTTGTGACAGCTGCAGGTATTGGAATTAAGGTTGTTTGTAAAAATTGAATAATAAAAAATATTATATAACTATATGCTCCAAAACTTAATATAACATCTTTTAATTTTTCCGCACTATCAATTTTTTCAAGTGTTCCAGTAAGTTCTAGGGGAAGGTATATTGCAAGAAATATTAAAATTAAAGCAACTATAATAATAGTGAGTTTTATTATTTTTTGTTTGGTTTCTTGTTTTATTTTTGCCATATTAATATTATAGCATATTTATTGAAAAGATTGCAAGGTGTTTATGTTTGATTTTGTTACTTTTCAATAAAAAGGGCTAGGAAGCATTTTGAACTTCGTTCAAAATAGAAAAGGCTTTGCTTTTTCTGCCTTAAACTTTAAGTTTAAGGCAGCTTCCTAGCCCGCCACATAATTTAAACATAATGTCAATTTTTATCAACTCATTGTTTTTTAACTAATTGATGTTTTTAATTAAATAAACAAAAATGGATTTTAAATATTTTTAATACCATACTGTTTTAATAGTAAATTATATTCTTTTGGACAGCGAAGTTTATATGCGAAATACTTAAAAGAGGTTTTATAAATATCTTCCCAAGCCTTAACTTGAGGCAAGTATTGCTTATATAAACCAACTTGCTCCAAATAATTTCTTATAATGAGCATACTTCTTAATGAACTTTCAAGTTGCTTTAAGAATTTTTCTTTACTTTTAAAAGCAAACGACTGGTTGTCATGAACGCAATAATGCAGTTGAGTTCCGTGAACATTTACGACATTATTTGCATTTGATAAAAAGACTATTGAATAAACATTGTCCTCACCACTTAAAAGACCTTCTGCACTTTTAGCAATTTCTTCTAAATATGGCTTACATTTTTCAAATAATGAACGAGAAATCATTTTGTTCCACACATACAAATAGTCTTGTTTTATTTGTTGATTTTCACAAAGATATTTAAAAAACTCTCCATTTTTGAAATTAATATTTTGTTTTAGAAGAAAGGAGAAGGGTTTTAAAATTTGTTTATTTTTCACGTCTGTTTTTAAAAAATCAGAGAAACAAACATCAGCATTTGAAGAAATCATCTTATTGACAACTGTTTCATAGTAATTATTTTCCACATAGTCGTCACTATCAAGAAATGCAATATAATCACCAGTGCAAGCACAAAGAGCGGTCCATCTTGCAAGATAAAGACTTTTATTTTTTTCATGATTGATAAGAGTGGCATTCTTCATTTTTTTGACAGCCTTTTGAAGTATCTTTTGACAACTATCAGTTGATGCGTCATTGACAAAAATAATCTCTAAATTATCATATGTCTGCTTTTTTAAAGAGTCTATGCAGTTTTGAAGATAGTTTTCAACGTTATAAACTGGAACCAAAACCGACACTTTATGATTGTTTGATTTTTTTCCTTTCTTTTTAAATAACATTTTTTCACCTTTAGCAAAATTATAGCATATTAAAAAAAAATTTAAAAATACAAATCAGTTTTTTTGAAGAATATAAAATTAATTTTATATTATAATATAAATAAAAACGGATAATATTTAATAATTACCTAACAATTAATTATAAACTTGAGTTTTAACTGAAATATTCTTTTTATTTATTTGACAATTATATTTCAAAATGATATTTTATTATTAAGGAGAAAATTATGAGAAGGTTAAGGTTATCTTTAATATGTATGGTTGCACTTGGAGTTGTTGGCTATATTTTAGGTGCTGTCATAGCCTACTTAAATACTCAAGACATTGTTGAAGCACTAACAAATAACATTGCCTTTATTGCTCTAGGCATAGGTGCTGCGGGCGGATTATGTATCGGACTTGTTACTAAAATTAAAGACAATACGGGAAGAAATCAAGGTGAAGATTCTCAAGGAAATAAAACTGATATTGCTTATGATTCAAAATTTATTTCACAAGCAAGGTTAAAGTCTGACCCCGAACTTGTTTATACTACTTGGACAAATCTTCCATCTGTCAAAAAAACAGGGTTCGTTTTTAGAAATAAACAGGTTGGATCACATTTTGAAATTAATATGAAGCCTGAAACTCACGCACTAGTTTTAGGTACTACTGGAACTGGTAAAACTCAAATTCTTGCTAACCCAACAATAAGAATTTTGGCTCACTCTGGTCAAAAACCAAGTCTTGTCATGACAGACCCTAAAGGCGAACTTTATGCAGATAATGCAGAGGTTTTAAAAGAGGAAGGGTATAACATTGTCGTTTTAAACTTAAATGACCCCTATGCTTCTTCTATGTGGAACCCAATGGAAATTGCTTATAAGGTTTATGAGAGGGCAGGAAATCTTACAAAAGAAGTTAAAAAATTTAGTAATTGCACGCCTGAAGATATGGGTTATAGAAAAATTGACCCAGATAGATTAAATGGTGCGACTTATGGTGATACGTGGTATGGCTTTGAAGGAAAGGCATTCCCAAATAATGATTTATTAAAATTGGAACTTGAAGCAAGAAAAATTCAACTTGAAGATGAGGCTCGAAGTGACTTAAGAAATATTGCTTTGTCATTAATCCCTGAAGATCCTAACTGCAAGGATACTACATGGCCTAACGGTTGCCGTGACCTTATAACTGGTATTATGTATGCTATGCTTGAGGACTCTAGAGATCCAAGACTTGGCATGACTGTTAATAAATTCAACTTTTTCAATTTATATAAAATTTCAATGCTTAAAGACCCAGCAGGTGAGAGAGATAGCGCACTTAAAACTCTTACAAAGTATTCAGAAGGTCGTGACCCTATTCATAGCAATGTCCACAACCTTATGGCAACAGTATGTCTTGCAAGTCCAGTGACTCAACGTTCTTTCCTTGCAACTCTTGGTTCGTCTGTTGGTAAAACTCTAGGTGATGATGGTATTCTTTATATGACCAGCGGAACTGATGTTGACTTTGAACAAATACCAGAAAAACCAACCGCATTTTTCATTAGAATCCCAGACCACAAAACTGAAAGACATCCTCTTGGTGTGCTTTGTATAAGCCAACTTTACAAGGTTTTGGTTGATGTTGCAAATAAAACTGTTAATCCAAAAACTAAAAAGACAGGACAACTTAAACGACCTGTATATTTCATCCTTGATGAGTTTGGTAATATGCCAGCCGTTCCAGGATTTGGAACAATGGTTACAGTTTCTCGTTCAAGAAATATTTTCTTTGAAATTATTTTGCAATCATATAAACAACTTGATATCAAGTATGGACCTGATGAAGCACAAAATATTCGTGGTAACTTCCAAATGGAAGTATTCCTAGGTTCAGAGGACCCTTCAACAATTCAAGCATTCTCTGAAGCCTGCGGTGAAACAACTGTATTCCATAAAGAAGAATCTTCTTCAAGAAATACAAGAACTCCAGAGCAGGGTGAAAATATATCTACCTCAACTCAAAGAACACGCAGACCACTTCTTGATAAACAAGAACTGCGTCAACTTGAACGCTGGACTGTTATTGCAAAGATTTTCAGAAAAGAAATTATGAAAGATGTTATGACTCCATTCTTCCAAACTAAATGTATGGTGAAAAAATCGGCTCCTGAAATGGCTTCTATTTCTAAAATCTTGAATGTTGAAGAAATTTATTACGATGTAAATAAACGAAATGCAATCGTTCTTAACCCAAGAAGTCGTTTTGATGAATAAAGGGAGTTAAAACTTAATTGTTTGTTGCATTTTCAAATTAATTAAATAAAACAAATATAAAGTTATATAAAGATTATTTTTCTTATATAACTTTTTATTTTATATTCTTTATTTTTCTTGTGTTTTAAAAAATTTTTATGATATAATAAAAATTGATGGAGGAATTATGAAAAAATTAGTATTTTATCGTTGTGCTGTATGCGGAAACGTAGCAATAAAATTAGTTGACAAAGGTGTCCCTATGTTTTGTTGTGGACAAAAAATGGTTGAACTTGAACCAAACACAAATGAAGGTGCTGTTGAAAAACATATTCCTGTTGGGGTAATTGAAGGTGGAGAAGTAAAAATTCAAGTTGGGTCAACTCTTCATCCTATGACTGAAGAACACTACATATCTTTAATTGTTATTGAAACAAATAAAGGCTTTAAGGTATTCAATTTGACATCAAATGACCAACCAATTGTTTCTATGCCACTTTCAAAGGGTGAAAAATATGTTAAGTCATATGCTTTTTGTAATTTACATGGTCTTTGGGAAGCAAGTGCAGAAAGTTACAATAACATGATTATTTAATTATGGTTTAAGTTGATTTTAAATCCTTATGAAAATAACTAAAAATGGTATAAATTTATTTTTTGTTTGTTAAACTATTTTTAAAAATGCTACTTTATTTAAGTGGCATTTTTTAAATTAATTACAGTGTATAAATATTATTTGTTAAACCTTTTAAATAATTTTTTTATTATAATTGCAAATTTATACCTTTTAAATTTTTATCAAATTTTTATTATATTTTCTACTTTATTTGACAAAAAATGCTAAATTTTATAAAATTTAGTTATTGTGAGGTTTTATGAGTGACGAAAAAAATATCCATGCTGGACATAGAGAAAGATTGCTTGATTTGGTCGTTAAGTGCGGACTTGAGAATATTAGTGATATACAAGCTGTTGAATTTATTTTGTGCTATATTTTCCCTAGAGGTGATGTCAACCCACTTGCTCATAGATTACTTCAAAAATATAAAAACATTCCTACAATTTTAGAGGCACCGATAGAAGATGTTAAACTTGTCAAAGGCATGGGAGAAACTTCGGCAAAAAAACTTCATGCTCTTTTAGGTGTTTTTTCTCGTTATACAGTTGATAAAATGCTTAAACAAAAGACCTTATCAACACTTGGTGAAATTTATGATTATATTGAAGCACTTTTGAGATTTAAAAAGGAGGAGGAATTTCACATTCTTGGTGTTAATGCTAAAGGAGAAGTAATTGCTGATAGATTACTTGCAAAGGGGACACTAAAAAATGTAGGAATTGAAATGCGTGATGTATCTTTGTTCGTTGCAACCTATAAAGTTCCTGCTGTAATTTTGGTTCATAATCATCCAGATGGTTTTTGTCAGGCTTCTAACGAGGATTTAAAATCTCATAGTTCAATTGAAGGAATATTTAGATTTGGTGGATGTAATTTGCTTGATAGTTTAGTTATTGGTAGTGACGGAATTTATAGCATGAAAGACCGTGCAATTAAAAGAAAGTTTGTTAGCGGTGACGGGGTGTGTTCATCTTTGAATGACATTAAAAATATAGATTTAGATTAATGACATTAAATTTTATAAATTACAAAAAACAAATATTAAATAAATTTGAATTTTGTTTTGTAAAAATCATAGAAATGTAATAAAATAATAATGATTAAGTTCTTTCATGTTCATATGAATTTATGATGAGGTGTTGAAATGATTAAAATAAAAGACAAAAAAGATAGCATTTACAAGATGAAGGAATTGGGATTAAATTATTTTCCTCAAGATGTCTTTGATGTTCAAGATTTAACTGGCATTAAAATGTTTTTTGATACTTTTCAAGTTGACGAATATGTCTTGCGGTCACCAGATAAGGCTATGGGGAATTTTTATTATGTTAAAAGTTTTGATGAGGCAGTTCCTTTATTAAAAAATTTTAATGATTTTGTTACAATAAGTGTTTCTTATAGACAATACAAAGATGATTTGATTATTGTTGGAGATATAAAAATTCATAAGGGATTTGATGGATTTGATACGGTTGATTTGACGGCGAGAACAGATAAAGAAGCAACTCAAAGAAATATTTACGAAAATCCACAATATAATCTTCACTGTTCACTTGAGGACAATAAAGTTTGGAATATTCCTGGGTTTTCAAAGATTGTTCGATACATTATAGACCATGAACTTTATGATGTTATTGTTGAATTTTCTGTTTATGATGGTCGTTATGGAGTAAACAAAGAAAATGTTATTATAACAGAGTTGCGAACAAGTTATTAAATTAAAATCCTTTAGAATTTTTAAAAATCTATAGGATTTTTTATTTTCTTTTATTATTTTTAAATTTAATATTGATAATTTAATTATTTAAGTGTATATTAATAACGGAGGTGAAACATGAATGAATTAAACAATAAAAAATGGAATAAGATTTTAAATTCAATTAGTGATGAACGTTTTAGAGAAGATGTAAATTGTTTAGCAAATTTGATAATTTCACTTTCAAAAGATTTTTCATTAAAAAAAGATGAAGAAGGCAAACTTTATTGCCCAGTTAATAGATATAATAATGATGCAAGAAGACTTTTAAATGCTGTTTTAAGTGAAGAAATGGGCATAACTGCATTTTATTTGTTAAAAGACTATGTTTCAGGTTCTCCAATCAATTTAAAAATCGAACAAAATATTAATCATGCAATTGATGTTTGCCTTTATTTTAAAAAGAAAATGCTTATGATAATAGATAAAGAAAACAGATTTTCTTCTAAATTTGAAGATATAGAAGATATTGAAAGTGAATGAAACAAAAAATACCTTATGAAAGAAAACTTGCAATTTTAATTTGTAGTTTTCTTTTTTTTTGTTAAAATAGAAGTGTCAGATTTTGAGCCTATCATATTGATATTGTGTTTGAATGAGATTGATGGATTTATACATTTATTGTTTAAGGAGGAGTTATAATGAGTGAACAAATTGATGAAATACGTGAAGAAGAAATAAATGAAGAACAAAAGTTAAAGACAAGACAAGAACTTATTGATGCTATTAGAGAGGAAGTAGTTACTAAAGATGAAATAGATGATGATGAAAATGACGAACTCAATCTAGACTCAAAAGATAAGAAGTTGTTTGTTGATAAATCAGATCCAGATATTGAAACACTATTCAATAGATACAAAAAAGGGACATTAATATTGCAACCAAAATTTCAAAGGAAATATGTAATGCAAAAATCTTTGGCAAATAAATTAATTGAATCTTTACTTTTGGATGTCCCATTACCAATGTTCTATTTTGCAGAAGAAGAAGGTGGAAAGGTTAGTGTTATAGATGGGCAACAAAGATTGACAAGTATATTTGCTTTTATAGATGATAGATGGACAAATGAAAAAAATGGCAATATTTCGTCTTTTAAACTTTCAGGGCTTAAGGTATTAAGTGATTTAAATGGTAAATCCTTTAAAGATTTAAACGAAGAAAATCAAAATAAAATCTTATATACTTCTGTTCGTGTAGTCACAATTAAAAAAGAATCTAATCCAGATTTAAAATTTGAAATTTTTGAAAGATTAAATACAGGTTCAACTCCATTAAATGAGGACGAAATTAGAAACACTGTATATCGTGGAAGTTTTATAGATATGCTTGCAGAACTTGAAGAAGATAAAATATTTAATGAACTTGTGAACAAACCAAACTTCAAGAATAGAATGCTGTATAGAGGCATGATTTTAAGATTTTTTGCCTTCTATGAGAAAACTTATTTAAAATATAAACCAAGTATGAAGCAATTTTGTAATAAATTCCTTGAAGAAAAAAGAAATATTAATGAAAAAGAAGTCGCAAAGTTTAAAAAGGTATTTAAAGATACTATTGAACTTGTTAAAGAATGTTTTGGCAAAAATGCTTTTAGAAGAATTGTTAAAGACGAAAGTTCAAATGATTGTAATATTGTCAGCAACACAATAAATATGTCACTTTTTGATATTCAAATGTGTGGGTTTACTAAATATTCTAAAAATCAAATCTATCCTCATTTAGAGGAAATCAATGAAGCAATGATGAATCTTATGCTTTCAGACCCAAAATTTATTGATTCAATACAACTTAAAACAAGCAATTCTGATATGGTTGAGTATAGGTTTAAAACTTGGATTGAAACTCTTGATAAAATTGTTAGAGAAAAACAAATAGATAGGTTGTTTAGTTATAGTGTAAAAAAAGAACTTTATGAAAAAGATCCTACATGTAAAATTTGCAATCAACATATAAATAATATTGAAAGTGCTCATGTTGACCATATTGTGCCTTATTCTAAAGGCGGCAAAACTGTAATTGAAAATGCTCAATTGACTCATCGTTGGTGCAATTTACATAAAAGTGATAAAATAAATTAAGTGTAAATTATATTACATTATTTAAAAGGTCACGTAGTGAAAAAGGTATTAACAATATATAAAATGGATGGTATAATAAGTTAAGAAAAATCAAGTTTTTCTTAAAGGAGTTAAATAAGGTTATGGATGTAAAAAATGGAGTAAAAAAAGAGAAAAAGAACTCATATGAATTTATTTTGAACCTTGGAAACGGCGAGGCTTTTGATAAAACAGTAAGATTTTATCTTGCACCAAAAAACGTTAGAGAACAATTTATTAGAGAGGCGGGTGAAGAAAATGAGGATGCATTGCCTATTTTAAAATCAATGAATAAAAGATTGAACCGCTTGAAAGCTTCTAATGTTATCAATCAAATAATAACGTTTCCATTTAGATTAACTGGTACAGTTATTTCTCTGGCAGGGACTATCGTGGTTCTACCCTTTGCAGCAGGATTAGCAGGAAGTATTGCATTAGCATCTTCTAATAATATAAGAGCAAAAATTGCAGGTGTTCCTTTGACAGCGATTGCTGGGCTTGCAACTTATGGTGTGACTATTCCTATAGATATAGCAACTAAAGTAGTTTTGGCTCCTGCTAAAATCGGAGATGCGGTTATTAAATCAAAAACTGCAAAAAAATTATGTCAAGATACTAGTAACATGTATTCGGTTATGGCTCTAGCCCCAGAAAGTTTAGAAAAATTCAAATCACAAACTATTGGTGTTGAGGACCTTGAAGAATTAACAATGTAAAATAAGACCAAAGAAAAAAATGTTACAAAAAAATATTCTTTGTCTATACTTAATAAAATACAAGTAATTATAAATGAATTAGAAATGCACTCAAAATATATTAAATCAAGTTTATATATTGAGTGCTTTTATATTACTAAAAAATTTAAAAAAAACTTGCAAACTTGTTAAATTGCTTGACCTAAAGTTAACTTTATGTTTTAAAATATATTATCATATATGTTTATAGTTAAATATATCTGATAATTATTATATAAAAGGAGTTGAAATGGAAAAGTCAAAAGTTTATTTTACAAAAGATTTAACAAGTGACGGACTGCTAAAAATTTATGAAGCACTGGGCAGGGAACTTAAAGGAAATGTTGCGGTTAAGATTTCAACAGGAGAACCTGGCGGTCATAACTTTTTAAATCCAAAATTTATTGAACCATTGGTAAAAAAAACTAAATGGGACAATTGTTGAGTGTTGCACAGCCTATCGAGGCAAAAGATTTGACGTGCCTAGTCACTGGCAAGCAATCAAAGACCATGGGTTTTTAGATATTGCTCCTTGTGACCTGATGGACGAAGAAGGGGAGATTAAAATACCTTTAGAGGGAGGCGAACACTTAAAAGGTTATGATATTGTTGGTTCACATATAACTAGATATGATTCCATGCTCATGCTTTCACATTTTAAAGGACATGCTATGGGTGGCTTTGGTGGTGCTTTGAAGAATATGAGTATTGGCGTTGCATCACGAAACGGAAAGGCGTGGATTCATTCGGTTGGGTTAACAACCGACCCAGATGAAATGTGGAATCATATTGGCAACCAAGACGGCTTTTTAGAGAGCATGGCAGAGGCTTGCAAGGCCGTTAAAACCTATTTCAAACTTGAAAATATGGCATATATCAATGTTGCAAACAGACTTTCTATTGATTGCGATTGTGATTCTAATCCACATGAGCCAGAAATGGCAGATATTGGTATTTTTGCATCTCTTGACCCTGTCGCTTTAGATCAATGCTGTTATGACCAGATTATGAACTCAACTGACAAAGGGAAAACATCTTTGGTTAATAGAATGTTAAGCAAAAATGCTATTCACATAGTTGAAAGGGCATGCGAACTTGGCATTGGCAGTCGTGAATATGACCTCGTGAGTATTGACTAATGGACATATGTTTTGATTGTTTTTCAGGTGTTAGCGGAGATATGCTTGTTGGAGCACTTTTAGATATAGGTGCAAGCGAAGAAATCTTAAAAGAAAAGTTAAATAGCCTTAATTTAAAAGATTATGATATTAAAATCTCAAAGATATCAAAAAATGGTTATATGACCACGGACTTTGATGTTGTGTTAAAAGAAAATAATTTTGATGACAATCTTGAATATCTTTTTGGAAATAAAAAATTCCCCAAAATGAGAGAAGAACGCAATTTAAATGATGTCTTTTCAATAATAGATAATTCAAACTTGTCCGAAAAATCAAAATTGCTTTCCAAAAAGATATTTTCGCTGGTTGCATATGCCGAAGGTAAGGCTCATAATGTGCCTATGGAAAAAGTTTTTTTTCATGAAAGTGGAGCAATGGACAGCATAATTGATGTGGTATCTTTTGCGGTTTGTATAGATAATTTAAATATAAACAATGTTTATGCAAAAAATTTATGCGAAGGAAAAGGCCACATAAATTGTCGTGTGGGCAAACTTCCTATTCCAGTCCCAGCGGTAAAAAATATTTTAGAAAAATTTAATTTAACCTATTCTGAAATAAATCAAAATGTCGAGTTAATTACTCCCACTGGAATTGCTTGTCTTGCAAGTATTGCAAAATTCAATTATTCAACAAAGCATGACACAATAAAAACTGGTTATGGGAATGGAAAAAGGTCTTACAATTTGCCATGCGTTTTAAAGGTTGAGGTTTTAAAATAAATATTGTCAAAAAATATTAGTTAATTAAATAATTAATAAAAAAATAATATAAATAAAATTAAATTTAATATATTAAAAAAATAAAAAATATCAAAAAATATTTAAAAATTAATAAAATTTTAACATTTTTTGATAAAAAATTAAAAATTAATTATTATTTTTATTAAAATTTAATATTTTTTATCAATTTTTTAATAAATTAAATAAATATTAAAAGGAGAAATATTATGTTAGAAGGTGTTTTATCACAAAGAAATGTTAAGACAAAAACAAAAATTACTATAAAAAGTTTGGTGTCTTTAGGAATTATTGTATTAGCGGTTGCATTACCTCAACTTGTGCATTTAGCCGTGGGAGCACAAGGCGGAATGATATATCTTCCTATGTATTTGCCAGTTGTTTTAGGTGGTTGTTTGCTTGGAGCTTGGTGGGGACTTGGAATAGGAATC
>CALWCW010000067.1 GCA_944376495.1 uncultured Clostridia bacterium
CTTCTGCTATAACAGAAAAATACTATAAGGATTTTGAAAAATTTAGTGATAGTGTAGAGGAATTTATAAAGGATTATTCTAATATTAAAGTTTTAGATTTTTCAAAGATTAAACTTGACTATTTTGAGTTGGAAATACCATACTTTTTTGACGGAAGTCATGTTAATGGAGATGGGGCGAGCATTCTTCGAACTATAATTGAAGACATTTACCTTGAAATTGAAAATAATACTTACAATGAAAGTGAATGGTTCTATGAAGAATATGAAGAGCTTTTTGCTGACTATGGTATTATTTTAGAGGAGGAAGAGTGCGAATAACTAATTTATTGAAAAATGCAAAAGAAAAGTTTGCAGATAAAGTTGCGTTTAAATATCAAAATGAAACACTGTCATTTGAAGATGTTTATAATTATTCCTTTGCGGTTGCAACAAAAATTGCTTGCAATAGTGACGAAAACAAACCAATTGTGGTTTTATCAAACAAAAATCTCTTTATTCCTTCAATTTATTTAGGAATTGCTTTAAGCAACTGTTTTTATGTTCCTCTTTCAACTGAAATGCCTTTATCAAGAATTGAGGAAATAATAAATTTTACTGAAGCAAAAATTTTAATTGCAGATGATTCTTCATTGGAAATTGCTAAAAAGATAAATTTTAGCGGACAAGTTTTTACAATTACAGAATGTATTAACAATGAAATCAAAGGTGATTTAGTTGACAAAAGAGAAAGAAATATTTTAGACAGCAACCCTCTCTATGTTATTTTCACCTCTGGTTCTTCTGGCACTCCAAAAGGGGTAGTGACAAGTCATAACTCTGTTACCGATTATGTTACCACTTTTGCAAATACATTTAAAATAGATAAAGATGAGATTTTAGGTAACCAAGCACCTTTAGATTATATAGCGGGTATTAGAGATATATATTTGCCTTTAGCAGTTGGCTGTCAAACCGTCTTTTTACAAAAAAGTTTATTTTCTACACCTAAACTTTTGTTTGAAAAATTGAATGATGAAAAAGTTACGACTATTTGTTGGGTAAGTGCGGCTCTATCACTTTGCTGTCAACTAGATGTTTTTAAAGAAATTAAACCACAGCATTTAAGAAAAATCTTTTTCACTGGGTCTGTTTTAGATTATAAATATCTCAATATTTGGACAACCGAACTACCTAATGCTCTTTTTGTAAATCACTATGGGCCAACAGAAATAACTGCAAGTTGCACATACTATGAGGTGAATAATGATATAAAATATGAAAAAAATTTACCGATTGGCAAAGCCTTTGAAAATCGTAAGGTTTTTGTCATAAACGAAAGCGGTCAAATGGCAAAATCAAACGAAATTGGTGAAATTTGCGTTTCTGGGAATTGTTTGGCTTTGGGCTATTTCAAAAATCCTGAAAAAACAAAAGAAAATTTTGTGCAAAATCCTTTAAATGAAAGTTATAGAGAATTGATTTATAAAACTGGCGATTTAGGTTATCAAGGTGATGACGGCAACTTATATTTTTGTGGAAGAAAGGACAACCAAATAAAACACATGGGACATCGAGTTGAACTCGGAGAGATAGAACTTTCAGTAAATAAACTTGATGGAATAAAAGAATCATGTTGTTTGTATAATGAAAAGAAAAGCATAATCACTCTTTTCTATAGCGGGAATGCAACAGCGGGAGAAATTAGCAAATTTTTAAGACAAACCTTACCTTCATTTATGATTCCAAGAAAACTTATTCAAATGGAGAACTTGCCAAAACTTCATAATGGAAAAATTGATAGGCAAACACTTAAAAATCAGTTCTAGAGGAATGAGAAAAATGATAAAGTTTAAAAACTACGATGAATATATTGAAAAAACAAGACAAGCGTTAGAGAGAAAACTAAAAAATTTAAATTGTTTTCTATTGCCTGAAAAGATAAAACAATTAATTGACGAGGAAAGTTTGTATTATCTTGAAGATGAGAATGTTTTTGAAATTATAGTTAAAAATGATGAGTATTATAAAGTAAGTTTCTACTCAAATGATAATTTCAAATTCTTAAATTTTGATAGTGATCGCCCAATAATTACAGACCTTCCTTATAGCAACGATATGAACGATAAAGTTAAAAAAATTGCAACCTTATTTGAAAAAGAGGGCTTTGCTGTCAATTGTAAAAGTTCACGAATGATAAAAAATGACTTTAATGTTCCGAATTTTAAATACAACACAAATGTTACCATTGATTCACTTTCAGATAAGACAATTGATGCGGTTGTTGATATTTGGCAAGAAAATTTTGATAAAATTCAAGACCTACTTTATAGCAAAAGAGAATTGATGAAATATGCTGACAATATTTATGTTTTAAAGGATGAGGAAAGTAACGTTATTGGAGCGGCTGAAATAACAATTGAAAGCGGGAGTGGAATGATTTCAAAAATTGCAATAGATAAATCTTATCACGGAAAAGGCTACGGCTCGTTTTTAGAAATATTTTATATTAATTATTGTAAAATGTTAGGATTGAAAAGACTTTTGTTATATACTATTGATGACAATATATCTGCACAAAACTTTCATAAAAAATTTGGATTTGTAGAAGATGGAAAACATAATTGTCAATATATTTTTAAAAATATTAAAGAAAAAATTAAAAAAGATTAAAAAAAAGGAGATTAAAATGGACAAATTAATGAAAATATTAAAAGAAGCAAGACCTGATTTAGATTTTGAAAAGGAAAATAAACTTATTGATGATGAAATTTTAGATAGTTTCGATATTATTACAATTGTTGGAGAAATAAATGACGCCTTCGACATCAATATTAATGTTGGCGATTTGTTTCCTGAAAACTTTAATAGTGCAAAGGCTATATGGCAAGTTATTCAAAAATATATGAATGAATAGTTTGTATAGTGGTTTAGTAGGCAAGTGAATAAAAACTCATTAAATTATTTATAAACTAAATTTTTAATAAAAAATCAAGCATCTATTTTTGCTTGATTTTTTCGTTTAAATTTTATTCTAATAGACATATTGCAGAGGCAATTTTTTTTGTATGAGAAATACTTATATTTATTTTGGTAAACTCACTTTTATCAAAAAAATTTTTTGCCTTATTTTTTAATTTGACATAGGGGATTTTATTTTCATGCAAGATTTCTATGTTAAGAGGAGTGAATATGTCATTGAATCCCGTTTGAAATGCCTTACACACAGCCTCTTTTGCTGAAAAAGTTCCCGCCATATGTTCTAAAGGGGATTTAAACGAATAAAAATATTTGATTTCTTCTTCGGTAAAAATTCTTTTTAAAAGATTTTCATTTTTCAAAAATTTTTCAAATCTTTCAACTTCTACAACATCTATTCCAACTTGCATTTTTATCTCCAACTTATTTAATGATATTTTTATTATATCAACTTTTTCTTCTTTTTGCAAATTAGTATTGACTTTTTAAGTTTTAAAGAGAAAATCTAATTGAGAAGATGCCTTTAAAATCGTCAAAAAACTTTATAATAAGATGATTTTAATCATAGCATATTGAAGTAAGACTGGCGATTTTTACAGGTCATCTTTTTTATTGAAATTTTAAAACATATATAAGAAAAAACTGTTTAAGAATAGACAGATAGTTAAAGAATAAATAGAAAACGGTAAAAGAAAAAGAGAATAAGACGGAGTAAAGAACCACAACGGGCAAGGGTGTATCATAGGAAAGTGAAGAAAAAGGAAGAAAAAGATAAAAAATTTTTAAAAAAGTGTTGACAAGGGTAATAGAATTGTGATAGAATATAACCGCTAACCTAGGAAGAGGTTAGGGAACAATGACAATTAAATAGTAGATATGTACAAGAATTGAAACAAAGTCAATTTACTAAAGTTATTGAGCCGAAGCGCTATAGTGTAAGTAGCGTGGAAAAAATCAAACCTAAAATGCAATAAGCATTTGAAATAAATTTGAATTTAGAGTTTGATCCTGGCTCAGGACGAACGCTGGCGGCGTGCTTCAAACATGCAAGTCGAACGGAGTAATTGGCAGAACAAAGATATCTTAAGGTGTGTTATCAAGAGATACAAACAAGCGGAAGATATTTTTGTTCTGTCAATTACTTAGTGGCGGACTGGTGAGTAACGCGTGAGTAATCTGCCTATCACAGGGGGATAACAGAGGGAAACTTCTGCTAATACCGCATAAGACTACAAGGTGGCATCACCAAGGAGTCAAAGGAGTCAAATCTGGTGATAGATGAGTTTGCGTATCATTAGTTAGTTGGCGGGGTAAAAGCCCACCAAGACGACGATGATTAGCCGATCTGAGAGGATGACCGGCCACACTGGGACTGAGATACGGCCCAGACTCCTACGGGAGGCAGCAGTTAGGAATATTGGGCAATGGAGGAAACTCTGACCCAGCAACGCCGCGTGAAGGAAGAAGGTTTTCGGACTGTAAACTTCTGATCTGAGGGAAAAAGAAAGTGATGGTACCTCAGGAGAAAGCCACGGCTAACTACGTGCCAGCAGCCGCGGTAATACGTAGGTGGCAAGCGTTGTCCGGAATGACTGGGCGTAAAGGGAGCGTAGGTTGCAAATTAAGTTAGATGTGAAAGCCCGTGGCTCAACTACGGAACTGCATTTAAAACTGGTTAGCTAGAGTACAGGAGGGGTAAGCGGAATTCCTAGTGTAGCGGTGGAATGCGTAGATATTAGGAAGAACACCGGAGGCGAAGGCGGCTTACTGGACTGCAACTGACACTGAGGCTCGAAAGCGTGG
>CALWCW010000068.1 GCA_944376495.1 uncultured Clostridia bacterium
CCATAAATAACTATTTATGTTTTTTCTTTGTTCCCCAAGAGTTCAAAGTATAAGTCTTTTTTCTATCAATTTGAACTGCAAAATTTTGAGCATCCCTAAAAGTATCAAAAGACTTAATACCATTTTCTTTGCCAAAACCTGATTTATGTGAATATGACACAAAATAAGGTTTTGTTTTTCGACCTTTAATAATCTCCACATCCTTTTAATTAAATTTTTGTAAACTAGTTATCGACTTTTAATCTAGTAATAATGGACTATGGCTTTGGGACTTCAACCCAAAGAAGAACAATGACAGCACATATCAGTTCAGGGTAGGAGGGATGTCTTGTGAAAAATTTATCAAAACAAAATATCAAAGATTTATTTTGTGCTTAACCCCGTGTTTGTCTGAGAATTTCACCACCATAGCAATTTAATAAGGTAATGAATTATCTACCTTTAAAAGCCTTTCCTTTAAATGCGCATTTTCTTTAAGCAATTTCTCATTCTCTTTCTTCAAAGAATCGCATTCCATTAATAAATTTTTTATTGCTCCCATATCAACCTCAAATTCCTTGAACTTGATATTCAATGCCAGCAATCTTAAAAGCTGTAACTTTTTTGAGCATAGTTTGTAAATCAGAACATTCATAAACAGAGTTTTTTGTCTTAACTAAATACTTTTTCACTTTCCCATTTCTCCTTTTTTTTCGTTAAATTTAATCTGTGCCATAAATCGACTATAACTTACCTGTCTTCTACCTATGTAAAACTTAGCATTATGTAATATCATTTAATCCTCCTTTAAAAATAGTTACTTTTTAACTATTTTTAAAGATTATAGTCCAAATATGAATAATAGTCAACTATTTTTAGTTATAAATTGAATAAAATTTAAAAATTTTATATATTTTTATTAGGAGGGTATATGAAAATTAGAGAATTTAGATTAAAAAATAACTTTTCACAACAAGAAATCGCAAAATTGTTAAATACTTCACAAAGTAACTACAGTAAATACGAAAGAAATGAAATCGAACCTGATTTACAAACATTAAAAAAACTAGCAGATTATTTTCATACAACTATTGATAGTTTATTAGAACATGAAGTTCCTTATTTAATTGATAAAAGCATTTTAAATGATGAACAAAACAATCTAATAAATAAAATAATAAATTTAAATAAAGAACAATGTATGCTTGTAGATGCTTACATAGAAGGCTTAAAAGTCGGACAAAAGAAACAAGAAGATATAATAAAGAGATTAAAAGGAGAATAAACTAAACTATGACAGGAAAGACGTGCCAAATATGTGGCAAAAATTCTGGAATTTATCCTTTATGCAAAGAACATTTAGAAATGAAAGCAGAAGGATTAGTATTTAAAAATGAAAAAACAGGAAAATGGGAATTAACAAAGTTACAAAATACAAAAAAAGAAATAGAAAGTGAAGAATTGATAGAATATCAAAACATTAATGAAACATGTTGTATATGTGGAGAATATGCTCCATTTGGAAAACAGTGTAAAGATTGTTATTATGAAACTTTAGATTACAAAGATAATATAGACAAAAACAGGAAAGCAACTGAGTTAAGAGAATGGTATTATAATTTAAGACGATCAACTTTTAAACAAAATGATATTTACATAAAACAATCATATTGCAACAAACTTATAGCATTAGCAATTTTATGTAGAGATTTGCATAACGATGATTCTCTTATTTCACGAGTTTATATAGATATTGAAGAAATTTTAAAAAATAATGAAAATAATAAAAAATTGATAACTGAAAACAAATTAAATGATTTTGATTTACAAAAAAATGAAACAAGTGGACAAGTTAAATGTCTTGATGGACATTGGGTTGAAAATGATTTAGAAAGAGAAATAGATGATATGCTATATCAACTAAGAAAACCACACGTTTATGCAAAAAAAGTAAATGAAATTACATCGCGTGGTGTAAAAAGTGATTGGTTTATTCCAATATTAAGTGATACAAAAGGAATTTACATTGAATTATGGGGGATGGAAACAGAAGATTACAAAAGAAATAAACAAGAAAAAATAAAATTATATAAAGAAGAAGAATTGCCTTTAATTGAAATATATAGAAAAGATGTTATTTCAGATAAAGCATTATTAAGAGATAACTTGGAAAGTGATATTAATAAATTAGAAAAAGAGCTAAAAAAGAAAAAATAAGAAGGTGAACTATGGAAGAATATATAAAAACTATTTAATGAAATTGAAGAACACAACAAAGAAATTGCTTTAAGAATCAACATGTTTTATGCGTTTCTTAAAGGCGAAAATGAATACAACAAACCTTTTTTGTTAATTGATAATACTAAAAATGAAAAATCGTCAACTGAAATAAAAGGAGTTTACGAAGAATACGAAAAAGGTAAAAAAGAAGAAACAATAAACTTTAAAACAGAAAATAACAATATTATTCCTAAAAATGAAGATATGAATTATAACATTTATAGAGGAATAAAAATAACCAAACGAAAAGACAATCGCTGGCAAGCTAGATTTTCAATTAATGGCGAAAGAAAATATATTTATGGCAATACACAAAAAGAATGTTTTGAAAACTTAAAACAGGTTTTTGAAATCAAACAAATAAAATTAGAGAAAACTATAAGCTTTTATGAATATTGGGATTGGTGGTATAAAAATCACAAAGAACCTTTTTACAAAGAAGGAACTTTGAAAAATTACAGAAGTGTTTTTAATAACCAAATAAAACCAAAGTTTCCAGATAAAAATATAAAACAAATTACAGCTCTTGAAATCAACAACTTTTTAAACAAAATGCAGAATACTAGAATGAAAGAATATACTTATCAATTTTTAAAAGAATGTTTTAAACAAGCATATAAAGACAAAAAAGTAAAATTTGATATATCTGATGATATAAAAAAATATCATCATAAACGAAAAGAAGGCACAGCTCTTTCAGTTGAACAAAGAAAAACAATTATTGAAAAAGCAGAAAACAGTATTTACGACATTTTTATCTTTTATCTATTTACTGGATGCAGACCAAAAGAAGCTTTAAATATAAAAGTAAATGATTTTGAAAATGAACTATTACACATAAAGGGAACAAAAACAGCAGGCTCTGATAGATGGATTCCAATTTTCGAACCAATAAAAAAGTTGTATGAAAAATATAAAAATTCACATACAGAAACTCTTTTTGGAATATCTGATACAACACTAAAAAGAAGACTTGGAGATTTCAAAAAAATTTGCGGATTTGATTTCAAAACAAAAGATTTAAGAACAACCTTTGCAACAATGTGTGCAGAAAAAGGAATTGCGCCAAGAATAATTGCAAAATGGTTAGGGCATACAACAACTCAAACAACTAATAAATACTATATAAAAGTGCTAGACAATTTTGAAAAAGAACAAATAAAACTACTTGACACCACTTTTGACACCACAAAAAAGGTATAAATTTAGGTAAATAAAAAGTGCAACACAATACATTGTGCTACACTTTAAACCAAATACAATATATATTGTTAAAACACATCAGAGAAAATATTTCGCATTTCTCATAACCCGAAGGTCATTGGTTCAAATCCAATCCCCGCAACCAAAATAAATCGAAGGGATACCTTCGATTTTTGTTTATAATAAATTAATTTAACTAAATCAAAAATGCAAAAAAAGAGCAATTTTAATGCTCTTTTTTAAATGTTTTCAACTAAAAACATAGCTTTAAAGTTTTTGTTTCTTTTAAATAATTCTTCAAAAGTACCACTGTCTTGTATAACACCATTGTCTAAGAAGAAAATTTTATCTACATTTTTTATTGTTGACAATCTATGTGCAACAATAACTATTGTACTATGGCCCTTTAAAGCATCAATAGATTTTTTTACTTCTTCTTGAGCAAAGTTGTCTAATGAGCTGGTGCTTTCGTCAAAGATAATTATAGGGGAGTTACGAAGTAATGCCCTCGCAATAGCAAGTCTTTGTTTCTGCCCTCCAGAAAGTTTTATTCCACTTTCGCCTACTTTTGTATCTATTCCTTTTGGCAATGTGTCAATAAATTCTTTTAATGAAGATTTTTTTATAGCATTCATTATCTGTTTGTCTGAAGCATTCTCTTTTGCTAGCAAAAGATTTTCTTTAATTGTCATATCAAAAATATAAGGAAACTGATTTACTAATGAAATGGCTTTTCGAAGTGAAGTTTTGTCTAAATCATTTATATTTACATTGTCTATTAAAACTTCTCCACTATCTGCTTCATACATTTTTGACATTAAATTTAAAATTGTTGATTTGCCACTTCCACTTTTACCAACAAAAGCAACTGTTGTATTTGGTTCAATACTAAAAGATAAATTTTTAAAAATTTGATTGCTCGAAACAATTTTCTTTTTTGGAGTATCAGTCTTTTTCTTGTCTTTAGTGTTTTGAGAGTACTCGTATTCATAAAAAGTGTAACAAACATTTTTGAACTCAATTTTGCCTTTAATTTTTTTTAAAGATTTGTTACCAAATTTTTCGCAAACAAACTCTTCATTATCAAAAAGTGCGTACATTCTTTCTTTGCTAATTTTTATATAAGTAAAACAATCTAAAAGTTGACCTACAGCCTGAGAGAAATAAGAAATATTACCTTTATAGGAATTAATAATTATAAAAGTTGCTAAGGTGATAAACCCTAAATTTATCAAATAAATACCCAAAATAAGTATGCCTACACCAAAGATTTCAATTATCAAATTTCGAATTGTTGACAAACTCTGATTAGTTAAGCCTGATTTAAAAAATATATTTTTATATTCATCATAATATTTTGAAGATTCATCTGCTAAAGAATTTTCTAAGCCTAAAGACTTAATATCTTTTTCACTTCTTACTATTTCTGTTGTTAAGGAATTTATTTTGTCGTATGAGTTTCGTACTTTCCTATAGTTTGTTCTTCGCACTTTTATTCTTTTCATTTCAACGATCATTGACAGAATAATGACTAAGACTATAGATAAGCCAATGTAAAAATTTAAAAATGAAATGTAAACTATAATGATAAAAGAATAAACTAATTGAAATATAATATCAACAATACTGGTTAATTGATTAGTTATAGAACTTGGATCACTTACAATTCTTTGAACAAAAGATCCTGTGCCATGGTCAGAATAAGTTTTAGAATTTAATTTAAAAGCCTGTTTGGCTAAATCTTTACTTAAATCAGACATAATCATGGTTGAATATTTTAAATAGATATAGTTTAATAAATAATTTAAAAATCTTCTTAATAATGTAATGCCTAAAGTAATTAAAAGCAAATAAGTTGCTATTTGATAAGAGGAGAGAGTTATATTTTCTATTGCTTGAGCCATTAAAATTGTCGTAAACACACTACAGCCACAAGTAATTAAAGAAAATAAAAAGTAAAAGAAGATAGGTGTTTTATAATTTTTTAAATAATTCCCTATTTTAAATTCTTTTTGATTTGTAATTTTTTCTTTATTTTCCATTTTTTAAATTCTACAAAAAAACATAAATTTTGTCAATAAAAAAAAGGAAACAAGTTCCTTTTTTAAATCTTAAAACCATCTTTTAAAGATATTGTGCTGTTAAAGATATAATTATCTTTGGTGCTGTCTTTATCCATACAGTAATAGCCTTTTCTGATAAATTGAAATTTATCTTCAACTTTTGCATTTTTTAAAAAGTTTTCTGCTAATGCTTTTTTCTCAATTAAGGAATTAGGCTCCAATATATCTTCAATTTTTGCGCCTTCGCTTAATGCTTTTGCTGGGTTTGTAATTTCCCTTTTTATTAAATTTTTAAACTCTCTTATTGTAATTTCAAAACAATTATTTTTTGATACAAAATGGATAGTTCCTTTGCATTTAATTCCGCTAGTATCGTTTCCACTTTTACTTTCAGGGATATATTCGCACTCTAAATGGTCGATTTCGCCATTTTCTTTATATATAACTTTATTGCATTTGATAATATAAGCACCCTTAAGTCGAACAATTCCTCCTTCAACTAATCTGTTGTATTTAGGTGGTGGGTTTAATGAAAAATCTTCCTTTTCGATATAAATAACTTTTCCAAATTTGGACTTATGAGATCCAGCATTTTCATCATTAGGGTTGTTTTGTACATCAAATTCTTCATCTTCGCCATTATAATTTGTAATAACAACTTTTAGTGGATCTAAAACGACCATTGCTCTAGTTGCAATTTGGTTTAAATCGTTTCTTACATAATATTCAAGTGCGCTGTATGGAACTGTAACTTCAAGAACATTGCCCCAGCCAACAGATTTCACAAAATCTTTTAATGCTTTTGCAGTATATCCTCTTCTTCTTACACCAACTAGGGTAGGGAAACGAGGATCATCCCAACCTGAAACAATACCATCATTTACAAATTGTTTTAAATATCTTTTTCCAATTAAAACATTTTCTATTGTAAGTCTAGAGAACTCCCTTTGCTTTGGTGCATAAGGTTTTTTCCAACCGTTTTCAATAAACCATTCATATAAAGGTCTATGCTCGTGAAATTCCATTGAGCAAAGGCTATAAGTTACTCCTTCTAAAGCATCTTCAAGAGGGTGAGCAAAGTCATACATTGGATAGATGCACCATTTGTTTCCGAGTCGATAATGTTTTGCTCTTAGCACTCGATACATAACAGGATCTCTCATGTTCATGTTAGGATGTGCCATGTCTATTTTTGCTCTTAATGTTGCTTTTCCATCTTCAAATTTTCCGTCTCTCATTTCTCTGAAAAGTCTTAAATTTTCTTCAGGAGAAGTGTTGCGATATGGACTTTCTTTTCCAGGTTGAGTTAATGTACCTCTGTTTTGTGATACTTCTTCAGCTGATAAAAAACAAACATAAGCTTTACCATCTAATATCATCTGCTCTGCTATTTTGTATATGTCATCAAAATATGCTTCGCTTGCGTAAATTAATTTATCAGGTTTGTATCCTAACCATGCTAAATCTTCAAGGTAGCTTTCTGCAAACTCTCCTTCTTCTTTTAATGGATTTGTGTCATCCATTCTAAGATAAGTTTTTCCACCAAACTTTTTTGCAGTTTCAAAATCAATAGTCCATGCTTTGACATGAGCGATATGCCAATAGCCACTTGGTTCAGGAGGGCAACGGGTAATAACCTCTTTGTTTCGACCAGATTTTAAATCTTCAATAATTTCTTCTTCCAAATCATTCTCTGGGATGATTTCATCTAAATTAATATTGTTAATTTTCATAAATTCTCCATGTCAGTATTTTAGCATATTTTTTTATATATTAAAAACTAAAAATCATTATTATTTCTATTTTTTAAAAACAAAAGTTTGTTTTTTATTCTGCTCAAAGCATTATCTACACTTTTTTTAGAAATTTGGTTTTGAGATGCAATTTCAGAGTAATTGTAACCTTTCAAATAAGAAATTAAAATTTTAAGTTCCAATTTTGATAAAACGCTTATAATTTTTTTTGCTGTATTTTTAAACATTTCTTGATTTTCAATTTTTTCATCTGGTTTTGGCAGAGGTGAGGGAAAAACTATTTCTATTTCATCAT
This sequence comes from uncultured Clostridia bacterium, assembly GCA_944376495.1. Taxonomy (GTDB): domain Bacteria; phylum Bacillota; class Clostridia; order Christensenellales; family UBA1242; genus Caccovivens. The sequence goes on from CALWCW010000068.1 coordinate 7,575, forward strand.
CATCTTCATCAAAAGGATCTTGTTGTTCGATAGGTAGGGCAGTAGAAAGAACCATATTTTTTTCAGAACTTGCAACTCTTACGGCTGTTTGGATTTGATTTTTTATGCAAGTGGTAGCAAAGGTTTTAAAAGAGGTATTTTTATCATCTTGAAAATTTTTTATTGCTTTAAATAAACCTATCATTCCTTCTTGAACTAAATCTTCCATATCTCCACCTGTCAAAAAATAACTTCTTGCAATTTTGTTCACTAAAGATTTATAGTTTGTAAGAAGGTGGTTGACAGCATCTTCATCACCATTTTGTGCTTTAATTGATAATTCTTCATCTGTCATTTTATAACTCCTATTTTAATTGCGTTGTCGTAACACTTCAAAAACCATAATACCACAGGCGACAGAGGCGTTAAGAGAATTGACCTTTCCTTTTAGCGGAAGAGATAAAACCCCATCGCAATATTCAATAATTGATTTTTTAACTCCAAAACCTTCAGAACCGATTATGATAGCAATATTTTTGTCAAGATTTTGTTGATACACATTTTCGCCATTTGCTTCAGCGGCAAAAACCCAAATATCATTTTCTTTCAAAAAATTTATTGCATCTTTTAGATTGGTCACTTTTGCAATCAACATATTAGAAATTGCACCAGTGCTTGTCCTAATAACTGTTTCATTGACTTGGCATGCTCTATTTTTAGGAATAACAATTCCATGAACACCTGCACATTCACACGAACGAATTATTGCACCAAAATTATGAGGGTCCTCAATACCATCTAAAAGAACAATAAAAGGTTTTTCGTTTTTGCTTTTTGCAAGTGAAAGAATATCGTCTAAAGTCGAGTAGTTAAAATCTACACTTTCTGCAATATAGCCTTGATGATGACCAGTTTTAGATTTTTTATCTAGCACGATTTTAGGGACGAATTCAAATTTTATTTTATGTTTAACGGCAAGTTCGATTATATCATCTTTGCGACCTTGAATATTTTTATCAACCATGATTTTGTTTATTGTAATGTTGCCATCTAGTGCTTGTTTAATTGCGTTTTTACCTTCAATATACATAAAATTACTCCATGTTTTAAATTTTAGCATAATATAAAAAAAAATGCAAGATAATTTAGAGATAAAAGAGAAGCATGTAATTTTTGTTTTTTTTAATTAATAAAATAAACACGCTATGCACCTTAAATGATTAAAAATTTAAATACATATTAACAAATGGTGGGATGTGTGATAAAATTAAACCATAAAAGGAGATATTATGAAAAGTAGAATAAAAAATTAATTCCTATTGCTTTACTATATACAGCAACAGCTTTGTCTGTATTAGGTCTTACTGGTTGTAGTTATAAATATGTTTCAGATGAAAATGTATATCTAATTTATAATGGGATTTTGCATAGTGGTGATGTATATTATAAACAAGGAAGTTTTTTATATGCTCAAACAACCATCCCTTCATTTGAAACCGATTGTGGAATGACAAGATCTACAATTGATATTTTGTAAGTTCTGAAATGCCAGAAGATGATGAATATGAGCATGTTTGCGAAGAATGTTTTCCAGTTAAAGAATAAAAAATAGAAAATAAAAAACTAAACTTAAAGGTTAAACTTGAGGTTTAGTTTTTTATTCTTTAAATGATTCTTGGTAATAAATTTTTAATCTGAAATTGAGATATTTAATATTTGCTCTAGTAGTTTTTCATCTCCCTTAAGATAGAGATAACCTATGAGAACTTCAAAGGCTGTAGCATAATTATAGTCAGCAGTAGTTGCGTTTTTAGCATGATGTTTTGGTTTTGCATTTCGTCCACGTCTAACTATTTCTTTTTCTTCTTCATTTAATAGGGGAAGCAAATTTTGCAAAACCTTTGCTTGTGATGAGGCTTTACAATATTTAGCAGATATTGAATTATAGTTGTCCATTTTGTTATCATGAGTTCTTTTTAAAATATTTTCTCGAACAAATTGTGTATGAACACTATCGCCGATAAAAGCCAAAGGTAATAAGTTGGTTGTTAGAAGTTCTTTAAGTAATTCATATTTCTCTTTGCTTGTCATTAATTACTCCTTTTTAAAATTATAATAAATTAATAGTAAAAAATAAAGAAAAATTATATATTTTAATAAAAATAAAATAAAAAATAGATAAATAAAATTTAATTTATTTTAATTTTTTAATATTACTTAATAAAAATAATATTTTTTTATGTCGAAATTTTTTAATTATTATTTTATTTTTATATTTTTCATTTTATTGTATTTGATTAAAAAAAACTTTTAGGCGGTAGTGGAGATATGTTTATGAGTGTTCAGCCTATGTATAATGCGGTTTTTAGTCGTTTAATTGAACAATAAAAATACGTTTTGGTTAAAATATAAAAAAACACTTAAAAGCAATTCGCAATTGAAGTTGCGAATTAAGACAAATGAGATTTGTCTTGTTTGCTTCCCGGGGAAGCAAACGCTTTTAAGTGGATTAGGATAAGCGGTAGTATAAAATATATTGATTGTTATATAACATTAAAACAAGAGAATTATAAGCCTTTTATATAAAAAACTAAAATCAAAATAGAACTACACATTAAATCTAAACAAAATTACATCTCCATCTTGAACAACGTAATCTTTTCCTTCCATTCGGACTTTTCCTTTTTCTTTTGCTTTAAGATAAGAACCTGCTTCAATTAAATCATCATAAGAAACAACTTCAGCCTTAATAAAGCCTTTTTCAAAGTCGGTATGAATTTTTCCTGCAGCTTGAGGGGCTTTTGTTCCCTTTTTTATTGTCCAAGCACGGACTTCTTTTTCTCCAGCAGTCAAGTAACTCATAAGACCTAAAAGGTCATAACTTGTGCTAACAAGTTTTTCAAGCCCGCTTTCTTTAATTCCAAGTTCTTGTTTAAACATTTCTCTTTCGTCAATAGATAAAGAAGCGAGTTCCTCTTCTATTTTTGCAGAAAGGGTGATGACCTTTGCATTTTCTTTTTGAGCAAACTCTTTCACTTGACGAACAAAATCATTGTCATCTTTTCCAATATCATTCTCACCAATGTTTGCAACATAGATGACTGGTTTTGCTGTGAGAAGTTGAAAATTTTTTAATATTTTTTGCTGTTCTTCTCCAACAATTTCAACACTTCTTGCAGGTAAATTGTTTTCAAGGGCGGTTTTAATTTTTTCAAGTAGTTCCACTGTTAAAATTAAACTTTTATCTCCAGTTTTGACAAGTTTAGAATTTTTTTCATAGAGTTTTGTGACTTGTTCGAGGTCGGCTAGAGCAAGTTCAAGATTAATAATTTCAATATCACGCAAAGGTGAGATTGAGCCATTTACATGAATGATTTTTTCATTTTCAAAACAGCGAACGACATGGACAATTGCATCCACTTCTCTTATATGACTTAAAAATTTATTACCAAGCCCTTCTCCATGACTTGCTCCAGCAACTAGACCTGCAATATCAACAAATTCTATTGAAGCGGGTGTAATTTTTTGTGTGTTATAAAGTTTCCCAAGCACTTCAAGTCTATAGTCTGGGACATCAACAATTCCTACATTTGGTTCAATAGTGCAAAAAGGGTAGTTGGCACTTTCTGCACCAGCATTTGTAATTGCATTAAATAGTGTGCTTTTTCCTACATTTGGTAGGCCTACGACTCCAATTTTCATATTTTTATCCTTTTAAATTAAATACTAAAATATTGTTTAAAAATTAAAATATTGCATATTATTTTATAATAACTAAATTATTAAATAATTTTAATTTATTTTTTCAAATAAAATATAGAATTAAATTTAAATAAAATATTAAAACCATTTTTTTTATTTTTAATTAAATTTAAAATAGGATTAAAAATTTTAAGAGTTTAGCATTAACTAAACTCCTAAATTAATCAATCTATTATTCATTTTCTGAATCAGGTTTTGCTCTTTCTTCTTCAAGATTTTCGTTTTCTTGTGCAGATTGTTTTGCTCTTTCTTCTGCATGTTGTCTTTCTCTTTCTGCTTCACGTTCTGCGGCCGCCTGTTTTCTTGCAATTTCTCGTTCTTGTATTTTTGCAACCATTGCACCCAAAAGAGAAACATTTTGTTTTAAATTATTGTTTGAGGTCGCTTGTTTTTTGGTTTTTTTTGAAACATTGTCTTGCTCTGCCCATTTCTTTTCGGTTAGTTCATTACGTTTTTTCGTTATGCTATCAAAAATCTTTTTAATGTCATTTGCACGTTGTTTTACTGAACGTGGATTTAGTGACCTTATATTTTCAGGATTGCTTCTGATATTTTTAAGTTGTGCATAATGCTTTCTTAAGAGAACTAAATCTTGTTCATTAAATCCTAGATGTTCAATATCAATTCCGAAATTTTCAAGTTTCTTCTTATCTTTGTCAATTAAAGCTTTTAAAAGCACCTCAATATTTTTGTCATCATAAGCAACAAGAAGAGCGGTCTTTTCAGAAATTTTTGACATTTGAGTTTTAAGATAATTATTCACATCAGTGATAACCTCTGTCACTCTTCCAGCCATAGAATTTGCTTGTTCTTCTGAAAGCCCTTTGATTAAATCAAGTTCGCTTTGAGTGAAAGAGAATAGGGTAGGGTCAATGTTGTAACCTTTCAAAGTTCCTTTATCTTCTTTACTTAAAGCAACCAATATTTTTTGAACATCATTTGCAGTCAATTTTCTTGAAGGATTTGACATATCTTTTGCATTTAACAAGACTCCAGAGAGTGAGTCTAAAACGCTGTTTAAAGTATTATCCATTGAATTTTTTGCACTTATGTTCAATTCATTAATGTCAATCCCGATTAAAAGATCTTTATCTACTCCAAGACGTTTTAATAATTTTTGGTCATTAGCACTAAAAGTCCAACCATCTTCAAGTTTAATTCCAAGTGTATTCAAGGCTTTGACATTTCCTAAAGCATAGGCACGTAGTGCAAAGTCAATTTGGTCTTCTGGAAGGTTCATGATTGCTTCAAGTTTATCATTAAACTCTTTAGTAGCACGGTCAAACTTATTTACCTTTTGTTCGGCATCTAATTGTTTACGTTCTTCATCCATCACTGCAAGATAACTTTTTTCAAGAGTATCAAGTTCACTTTCTTGTTCGTTAATCATTTCATCGGCTTTTTTATTAATCTTGTGACTCTTATCAAAATCTGATAGACTTCGGATTCTTTCGCTTAATTGCTCTGGAGTATAATTTTCTTCAAGCGTATCGAGGAATTGTAAAAGTTCATCTTTTTCTTCCATAGTGCCAGTTGCTTCATTTAATACTTCACTCTTTGGTAATTTTAATGTTTGAATAAATTTTGCATTATTTTCACTTGTGATGAATTGTCTAAAAATCTCAATATTTTCTGGAGTAGGTTGAGTTCTTAAATTTGCCCATAGAGAATTGAATATATCAGCCTTTGCCTTATAACCATTTATTCCAATAATATCATATTTTTTAACTACATATTCTTGTTTTTTTGGATTATCTGCAGCAAGCAACATTTCAGATTTGTAGTTTATTTGTTCTTGCATACGCTCAATGCTGTAATTTGGACTTGAACTTAACTCAAATGCATTATCAAGTTCATCAAGAATTTGATTTCTATTTGCAAGTTCCTCATCACTGCTAATTTCTTTTGGTAATCCATCTATGACAGAAATTATTGAGGTTATAGAATCATCATCAAGCGAAATTTGAGATAAAAACTCTTTATTTTCAGGATTTTGTAAAAATTCTACAAAGCCTTTGTCGTCAGTATTTGTTTTTACTTTTTCCCATAAAGCAATAAAAACTTCTGACTTTGTTTTAAATTTTGTAAGATCATCTTGTAATGAATCAATATCTGATTTCATTGTTTGTTTAAAATTAAGATTATTTTCAACCTTTTTGATTTCATTTTCACGCTTAAGAATTGCTTTTTCAGTTATATCTTGATAATTTCCATGTTTTGTTTCAAGTCTTGCAATTTTTGCATTATATGCTGTAAGGTCATCAGCAGTAGGTGAGTCAGGAAGAACAATCTCTCGCAAATCTTCTAACATTCTTTCAGGATTATGATTAATAAATTCAAAAAACTCACTATTTTCTGCATTTCGGCAGAAGTTTGCAAAGTCAACTATACCTGTTCCAATTTTAACTTCTTCCCAAAGAGAAGTGAGCCTGCCTGCTTTTTCTCTGTATTCATCAAGTTTATGTTTATCTTCTAAAACTTTTGCTCTTGCCTTATCTTCGTCAGAAAGCCCATTTATGAAATCAAAGACCTGATTTTCATCTCGAACATATCTTAATCCTTTTTGATATTCTGCTGGATTTAAGCCGAATTTATTTAAAATGTTGTTGATAAATACTTGTGGTGTAATATTTTTATCTCTTCTTTGAGCTTCAACCATTTGTTCAATAAATTTATCTCTATCAACCCCCATTCTATCAACAAGCATATCAAGAATAGTTTCATAAGGTTTTTCACCTCTAGTATTATAACTTGCAAATTCTGAATCAATAAATTCGTTTCCATATTGTCCATGACGTCCTTTGCAAAGTATTTCATCAGTTGTGTGAGCGACTCTATAATATCTTTGAGCAATGTTTTCTTCTCTTCTTTCAGTTTCCGTTCTTATGCTTGCTAAATCGACAGATTGAATATTTTCAGGGTTTTCGCAATGAGCAGAATAGTATTCCATATAAGTAGGACCATTGTTTTCAACTTTGCGTTCACCTAAAACTTTTATTAAAGCCTCATTTTGAAGTTCTTGGTTGTTAAGTCTGCCGTTTGCAACTCCTTGTGCTATGAAATCGTTTATTGCATCTTGATCCTCAATTGGAAGAGCCTCAAGTTTTGTAATCCATTCTTGACGTTTTCTATTAGTTTCTTCAAGTGTTCTCTCTGCTTTTTCAAATTTATCTTCATTATGAGGTTCCTTAAGTGATTTTAATCTTTCTTCAGCAGTTTCTCTTCCTAAAATACGTCTATAAGTGCTTGCAATAAATGCAGAATTGACTTTTCCCGTGATAATACAATTTAAATATGTTTCCGCTTTATTATAAACACTCAATCTTGCTTGTAATTTTTCTTCATCACGTTCTTCTCTCGGTAATTTTTCATAATCCGCCACGATTTGTTGTCTTATAAGTTCAATTCTTATCAAAGTTTTAACAATATTCTCAATTTCTTTATCATTGAAATGTTTTGGAGCATGAGCCCTATATTCAGGGAATTGGTGTTCAAAAACCTCTTTCAAATATCCTGAATCAAATTCACTATCTTTAATAACAGGCTCAACACCTTGAATAAGTTTTGTGACATCAGAATAGTTGGCTTTGAATTGCTCATTTTTGGCAATTATTTCGTAAGCAGAAATAACTTTTTGAGCATTTTGATATTTTTGATATTCTTTTAATATATTTTCGTTTTTAGGATCAAGTGGTTGAGTTGTTCCACTAGCATTTTTTCGAGATATTGAAACAATTTCTTGTTTGCTGTTGGTTTGAAATTCATAAATTCTTTCAAAGTGACGAACGTATTGATCTGCAAATCGTTTAGCGACTTCTGGATAAGAATTATCTCTACGTGGGGTATCGCCAGGGGTAGGAATAAGAGATGATATATCTACTTTTCCTCTTTCTTCAATTTCTAAAAGGTCAGTTGCAAGTCCAAATTCTTGTCCTGCTTTATAAAGTTCTTCGACTGCTGCCGCATAATTTGTGGGGTAAGGATTTTTAGTGTTTTTATAAACAGGCTCTTGTCCAGTCCAAATTGTTTGAACGTATTGATTTATTGTGTTTTCAAGTTGAATATCATTTTCAGATAGTAAATCTTGATTGACTTCTTGACCTAAACCATGGATTGCTAAAGCACCTTCAGACCTATCAAAATAGGTCATAGTATATTCGCTTAAATAATTTTCTATTTGAGCAGTATGTTCATCTGTGTTCACTGTTGTTGAAAGAATTTCTGCAAAAGCCTCTTGGTCATGCAAACGTCCAACTATTTCTGCTTGTTCTTTTGCAGAAGTTTTAATTGTTTCAAATGAATCAGAAAGTTCTTTTTGCTTATCTATCATGATTTGATAAATATCATCTCTTTCTCCTTCAGGCACTTTTTGCAAAAGTTCTTCTATTTGATTAAATGATACACCTTCTTGTGCAGAATAGAATTTTAAAATAGTATCGCCATATCTTTCAAAGAAACGTTTTCTTGATTCAACATCAAATCCAGTGTGACCAACAAGACGTTCTATTCTTCCTGTATCGTTTTCATTATCAACAGCATTTAAGTAGAATTTTTGACGTCTTAAAAGTTCACGTTCTTTTCCTTGAGTTGTGTGAGCCTCTTGCATAGCAGTTAAAAATTCAACGAGTTGTGGTTGATTTTTTTCATCAAACATTTCAGAGATTTTTGCTCTTTCTTCTTGAGGAACGTCTTTAAAATAACCATCTATAAATTTATCAATTAATTGATTTTTTACCTTTGGATCGGTTTCTTGTCCAATCATTCTCATATCAGTTAAAAGTCCAGGGCGGGTAACGTTTCCATTTTCGTCAACACGGTCTTGTCTTATTGAATAGCCGTCCATTGATTGCAATTTTTTGAACCTCTCTTGAGGATTTACATTTGCAAATGTTGCACCATATTGGTTATATGCTTCTGCAAATTGTTTGGCTACGGCATTTCCGCCGTTTTCAAGTTCGTTTTGGACAAGTTTATCAACTTCAGCAAATTTTTCCAAAGTATTTTCATGAAGAAGGTCAAGTTCGTTTTCACGTTCAATAAATTCTTCTTCTAAAGATTTAAATTGTTTATATTCTCTTTCTGCTTTTTTGTAAGGGTCCCAAATAAACTTATCTGCATAGACGGTTCCAGCCATTCCGATAACTGTGAAAGCCGTTCCAAGAGATGCAAGAATTGGTCCAACACCTGGAATTAAAGCCGCAATGAACATTAGAAGTCCAAGGCTTGTTATGGCATTGCTTATCGTTTCGACAGGTTTTTTCAAATCGATTTTTGGATAAATAGGGTCTGTCTTTGGAGCATCCTCTTGCTCTTCTTCTGATTTTTCTTCTTCATCTTTTTCACTTTCGCCACTTTCACCACTTTGGCTTTGCCTTATTTGGTCTTTATAAATGGTATTAAAAGAATCGTTGATTCTAGCCACATTATTATAAAGAGGCCCAACTTCTTCTTTTTTATCATCTGGCAGTGATTTATAATAATTATCGAAGTTAGTAAAAAGTCGAGTGAGTTGATCATAAACTTGAAAATAATTATTATTGACACCATTAAAATTGTTGTGTATATCTTGAACTTTATTATATAAATCATTGATATCAGCAAGGATTCCATTTAAAGTAGGGTCAATATCAGAGTGATTTGATTTGTAATCAGTGGCTACATTTTGAAGATTGCCAATTAAATCATAAAAATATGCGTCACCATTGCTTTCAAAACTTGCTTCTTTAGAAGAGGCATCATATGTTCGTGGTTTGTTAATATATCTATAAGCAGTGTAATCACGGACATCTTCTTGATAAGATATGATTTTACGTTTATCAACATTGCCACTTGCATCTTGAGTATAAATAGTTTGTCCTATTCTATTTTTATCGCTTGCATTGTTTCTTTGTTTAACACCATTATTTGCAAGAGATTGAATGAAAGCACAATTTTCTTTTGATAAAACTTTTTCAGTCTTGCCCTCTATTTCGACCTCTTCAGTTTGAAGGTCAATTGCATAGTAAAGAGGTTTTTTAGTCCCTCCAGTTGATAAAACAAGTCTTTGAGTTTGAGTTTCAGGATTATATTGGAAGAAATATTCACGAACTCTTTTACACGCACCATCAGTAAAAAGATATGTGCTTTTTCCACCTTCTTGATTAGTTTGAGTTACCAAAACATAAGGAGCAGGTGAAGATCCTTTAAAATCAACCATATTAATATTGTATTTACCAAAATCCAAAGAAGCATTATTGTCAAGTTTTGCTGTATAAAGATATAGAAGATAACTTGGCATTTCAGTAATTGTTCTTGGAGTTTGAATTAAATCATTTTCATCATTAAGCATTGCCTCAATTACATCTTTTTTCATATTGACGTCAATACAATGCTGATTTTTTGTCGAATAAGAATAAACTTCTTCTCCATACTTAATATTTATGCCTGTTGCACTTGTAGTAATCTCATAATCTTTTCCGTCTTTAGATTTAACTTTGACAACCATTTGTTCGGCTTTAGAAGAAATAGAAATAGGTCTTTGAGCATTTGTCCCTGGCTCAATATTTAAAGTAAGTTCGTCTAAATCTTTTGCGATTTCGGTGTTTGTTATAGGGTTACCATTTTTATCGGTAAAAATATTTGGAATGTGAAGTTTAATTTTGTAACTATCACCTTCTTTTACAACCGAAAAGATTGACGTTGACTTGATTGCATCACCTTGAGGAAGTTGTCCTTTAAAATCTATAAGTGTTCCGTCACTTCCTCCTAAAGATTCTTCTAAAGTGACTGTTTGAGTTATTTTTTTATCTCCGACTTTTACATAATTGACAACTGAATTTGATTCCATTTATCTCTCCTAATTAATTAAGATTAATACTAATATAATTATATAATATCATTATTAAGGCCCATTGTCAAGTAAAGACTTTAAATAACTTTGTCAGACATATTTATTTTTCTTGTTATTTTAAGAATTTAAGACATAAACCTCTCAAACAAATTTAGAGAATTTTGGTTTAAAATGTCAAAATTTAATAAATTTACACTTAAAAAGATTATTTATGCTTGCAATTATTTTGATTTTTCAAAAAAATTTGTTAAAATATCTTTACTTTAAGGAGAAAAAATGGGACTTTTTGGAAATGAAAATAAAGCTCAAGTAAAAAAATTAAGAAAAATTGCTGATAAAGTAATTGCTTTAGAGGACAAATATAAAGATTATACGAATGAACAACTGCGAGCTTGCACTGATGAATTTAAAAATAGATATAAGGTTGGTGAAAGTCTTAATGACCTTTTACCTGAAGCATATGCTGTTGTCAGAGAAGCGGCAACAAGAGTTTTGAATATGCGTCATTTTTATGTTCAAATTTTGGGTGGAATTGCTCTTCATCAAGGAAGAATTGCAGAAATGGCAACAGGTGAAGGTAAAACCTTGGTGGCGACTTTACCTGCTTATCTTAATGCTATCACAGGAAAAGGCGTTCACGTTGTGACAGTCAATGAATACCTTGCTAAACGTGATGCCGAGTGGATGGGAAAGGTTTATAAATTTCTTGGACTTACTGTCGGGGTAACTTTAAACGGACAAAATGAGGAGCAAAAGAAAAAAGCATATCTTGCCGACATAACTTATTGCACAAATAATGAACTAGGTTTTGACTATCTTCGTGACAACATGGCAAGAAGTAAGAATGAAAGAGTTCAAAGAGGATTAAATTTTGCAATAGTCGATGAGGTTGATAGCATTTTAATTGATGAAGCAAGAACACCTCTTATTATAAGCGGACGTGGCGGAAAATCTTCAGAAGGCTATGTTATAGCACAAAAATTTGTCAAAACTTTGAAAGAGGAATCTGACGTTGAAATAGATGTAAAAACAAAACAAATCAATTTGACTGACAAAGGCATCTCAAAGGCAGAGGCTTTTTATAAGATTGACAGCCTTTCAGATATTGAAAATCTTGAAATAAATCATTATATTAACAATGCACTACGTGCAAACTTTATCATGCACAGAGATGAAAATTATATTGTTAATAAAGATAAAGAAGTGGTTATTGTTGATGAGTTTACTGGTCGTTTATCTCCTGGACGTAGATTTTCATCTGGACTTCATCAAGCAATTGAGGCTAAAGAGGGAGTCGATATAAAAGATGAAAACCAAACTTTTGCGACAATAACATTCCAAAATTTCTTTAGATTATATTCAAAATTATCTGGTATGACAGGAACTGCTAAAACAGAAGAAGGGGAATTTAGAACAATTTATAATTTAGATGTTGTTATTATTCCACCAAACCTTCCAAAACAGAGAATAGATTATCCTGACATCATGTATGTTACAGAAAAAGGAAAAATTCCTGCAATTATTGAAGAAATTAAGGAATGTCAAAAGAAAGGACAGCCAGTTTTGGTCGGAACAATAAACATTGATAAGTCAGAAGAACTTTCAAAAGAACTTAAGCATGCTGGCATCAAACATCAAGTTTTGAATGCCAAAAACAACGAAAAGGAAAGCGAAATTGTTGCTCAAGCAGGAAGAAAGGGTGCGGTCACTATTGCTACTAATATGGCAGGTAGAGGAACTGATATTTTACTTGGCGGTAACCCTGAATTTATGGCTACTAAGGAAATGAGAGAAAAGGGATTTAGCGAAGAAGAAATCTCATATGCAACCGCATTTAACTATGTTGATGATGAAAAATTAAATCAAGCAAGAGATGAATATAAAAAACTTTATGCAGAGTATAAAAAGGTTACAGATAATGAAAAAGAAGAAGTAAAAAAGGTTGGCGGATTGCATATTGTCGGCACTGAAAGACATGAATCACGACGAATTGATAATCAGCTTCGTGGTCGTGCTGGACGTCAAGGTGACCCAGGTTCTAGTGTATTCTTCATATCTCTTGATGACGACCTTTTCAAAAGATTTGCTACTGATAAACTTAAAAAAGTGCTTTCGATTTTCAAATTTGATGAAAATATGCCAATTCAAATGAAAATGATTTCACGTCAAGTTGAAGCATCTCAAAAGAAGATAGAACTTCAAAACTTTGGAATTAGAAAGACAGTTTTACAATTTGATGATGTTATGAATAAACAAAGAGAAATCATTTATCAAGAGCGAAATGAGGTTTTAGATGGAAAACCTGTCCATGACCAAATTATGAGAATGTTCCCTGAAGTTGTTGCTAAAGCAGTTTATAAAGTAATAAGCGATGATAAACCTTATTATCAATGGGATTTACAAGCACTAAATAAAGAGTTAGAAAATGGATTGCTTGAAAAAGATAGCAATCAAATTACAGAAGAATTTGTTGAAGAGTGTGACGCACAAGATGTAATTGAAAAAGTGCTTGACCTTATTGATAAACGTTATAAAGAACGTCAAGAGGAAGTTAAGGAAATTGGAGCAAACTTTGAAGATATTGAAAGAAATGTGCTTTTGCGTATGGTTGATATAAATTGGATGAGTCAAATTGAAGATATGCAAATCATGAAAGATGAGATAATTTCAAGACAGTTTGGGCAACAAGACCCTGTTCTTGCTTATAAGAAAGAAGGGTTTGAAATGTTTGATAATATGATTTATAAGATTAAAGAAAACACTTGTAAAGTATTATTAAACGCTAAAATTCAACAAGCACCAACAGTTCCACAGCCACAACCAGTAAAAATTATGTTTACAGGCAAAGAATTGACTCCAGAAGAAAGAGCCGCACAAAAAGCAAAAGGGAAATTGCAAGTTCAAAAAACAGTTTATAATGATAAACCAAAAGCGGGCAGAAATGACCCTTGCCCATGCGAAAGTGGAAAAAAATATAAAAATTGTTGTTGGGATAAAGACCATATTTCATAATGTCATAATAAAAATTTTTCAATATTCAAGCATGAAATTAAGTTATATTGAATAAATTTAAAAAAAACAAAAAATATTGTGCATTTGTTTTGAAAAACTTTTCTTTTATGATAAAATCATTTCATAGGAGCATTCATGAAGAGTTATACTTATCCTGCTATTTTTATTAAAGACCAAGAAAATGATGGTTATCAAGTGTTGTTTCCAGATTTAGAGGTTACAACAAAAGGTGAATTTATTGAAGAAGCTTTCTTGTATGCAAAAGCAACTTTAAAAGCATACTTTGTTTATATTGAAAAATATGACCTTGATTTTAATATGCCTACAGAATATGAAATTGTAAAAAGTGCATGCGGACAAGATGAAATTGTTATGCTTGTAGATGTGGATGTTAATGAAAATGACTATGAGGAATAAAATTTTATATATTTTTTGTAAAATTTTTAATTAATTGTTGACAATTATTTTAGTATGTGTTATTATATAACTAGCACTTTCCGAGAGGGGTGTTAGTTTTTTTGTTAGGAGAAGAAAAATGGCATTACCAAAACGTAAAAATATTATACTTGCTTGCACAGAGTGTCAAGAAAGAAATTATGCAACAAGCAAAAACACAGCTGCAAATCCTGAAAGAATTGAAATTGTTAAATTTTGCTCACGTTGCGGGAAAAGAACTGTTCATAAAGAAACAAAATAGTTAATCGGAGGTTTTATGGCAAAAAATAAAAAATCACAGAAACCAAAGAAAAATGTGACAGAAGCTGTAACGCCTTCTGATGTTTCTATTGAAACTGAAACTCAAAATCAAGTAAATGAAATTGAAAATAGTGAAGAAACAGTAGAAACAAAACAGGTTGCTGTTGAAAAAGAACAAGACAACAAGAAGCAAAATAACAGCAAAGATAATGACAAAAACAAAAAAGATAAAGAGGGCAAAAACAAAAAGAAACCTAAAAAGGAAAAGGGCAAATTAAAAAGAAAGACAAAAGAAACCTTTTCTGAACTTAAAAAAGTGACTTGGCCAACTTTTGGTGAAGTTTGCAAAAAAACAGGTGTCGTATTGGTTGTTGTTCTTATTTTTGCAGTTGTTATTTTTGGGATTGATTATTGTTTAGGCCTACTTGTTGGGTTGTTAAGATAAGAGAGGTTGAAATGGAAGAAGAAACAATTTTAAACCAAAATCAAGTTGAAAATGAAACTCAACAAATTAGTGAAGATTCTTTAGAAAATGCTGCAAAAGAAACTAAAGCAGAAAATTTGGAAGAAAGTTCTACGCAAACTGAAGAACTTAATGATGACCAAATCGCCTATAAAGAATTTGTAGATTCTCTTCCAACGCATTGGTATGTGTTGCATACTTTTTCAGGGTATGAAAATGTTGCGAAAGAGAATTTGGAAACTATGGTTGAAAAATTCAACTTGCAAGATAGAATTTTTGACATTATCATTCCTATGGAAGATGTCGTTGAAGAAAAAAATGGCAAAAAGAAACTTGTTCAAAGAAAATCAATGCCTTGTTATATCTTTATAAAGATGAAATATGCAGATGATATTTGGCATAATGTTATAAGAACACGTGGTGTTACTGGCTTTGCTGGGCCAAAAGGCCGTCCATTGCCACTCCCTGAACATGATATAATGAAATTTAAACTTGAAAAAATTAAGGTTGATGTTGACCTTTCAGTAAATGATAAAGTTGAGATTATAGATGGACCATTAAACGGACAAGTTGGGACTGTTTTATCAATTATTACAGAAACAGGTATTGTCAGTGTAGAAGTTGAAATGTTTGGTCGTGAAACCGCTGTTGACGTTGAAATTTCACAAGTTCGTAAAATTAATGCCTAATTTTAATTTAGTTAAAGCATAAAGTTAGATATTTTAGACTGAAAAGTTTAAATATTGTCCAAGCATGACATTAAACTGCTATAGGAATGTGGGAGAACGGAACTGCTACCGTTTGCTTACCACAAAAGGAGGGAAAAAATGGCAGAGAAAAAAATTGCTGCAGTTGTAAAATTACAACTCGATGCAGGTAAAGCCACTCCAGGACCTCCAGTTGGTTCTACGTTAGGACCTCATGGAATAAACCTTGGTGCCTTTACAAAAGAATTTAATGAGAAGACAGCTTCTCAAGCAGGACTTAAAATTCCTGTAGTAGTGACTATCTATGCAGATAGAAGCTTTTCGTTTGTGCTCAAAACTCCACCAGCAGCTATTCTTATTATGAAGGCTATTGGACTTGAAAAGGGTTCTGCAGTTCCAAACAAAACAAAAGTCGGACAAATTACTAAAGCACAAGTTAGACAAATAGCCGAAACAAAAATGCCTGATTTGAATTGCACATCAATTGAATCTGCTATGTCTATGATTGAAGGTGCCGCTCGTAGTATGGGCGTCGTTGTAGTTGACTAAGGAGGGCGAAAATGAAAGTTACAAAAAAACAAGCTCAAGCAAATGAGATGATTACTCAAAAATCTTATGATGTAGCAAGCGGATTTGAAACTCTTTTATCTCTTCCTAAAGCGAAATTTGATGAAACAGTTGAACTTCATGTTAGACTTGGTGTAGATGGAAAAAATGCTGACCAACAAGTTAGAGGTGTTTGTATTCTTCCTCATGGAACAGGAAAAACACTAAAAGTTCTTGTTATCGCTAAAGGTGATAAGGCTGACGATGCTGTTAAAGCAGGTGCTGATTATGTTGGTGCAGAAGAAATTGTTGCTAAAATTCAAGGTGGATGGCTTGATTTCGACGTTTGTATCACAACTCCTGATATGATGGGTGTTGTTGGACGTGTTGCTAGAGTTTTAGGACCAAAAGGTTTAATGCCAAATCCAAAGAGCGGAACTGTTACTATGGACGTTACAAAGGCTATCAATGATGCAAAAGCTGGTAAAGTTGAATACAGACTTGATAAAACAAATAACGTTCATGTAATTTTAGGAAAAGTTAGTTTTGGAAAAGAGAAGTTAATTGATAACTTTAATACAGTAATTGAGGCTTTAATTAAGGCTAAACCAGCAGCAGCAAAAGGACAATATCTAAAGAATGTTGCAATTGCTACTACAATGGGACCTGGACTTAAATTAAACGTTACAATGTAATTAAATAATGTTTAAGACAAAAACTACGTTTTAGAATAAATAAAACATTTATTCTTCCAAACGTAGTTTTTTTGTTATAATTTGACAATTGATATTATCATAATAATTTAAATTTAAGACAAAATAATATTATTATTAAAAAATGTTTATTTTGACACCATTTTTCTTGACGGGGGGGGGTATTGTGGTATTATAAAATTGAAAATGATAAATAGGCGGTGACAAATGATAAAATTGAGATATTATAATTGTTTATTATTTGCTTTTTTTTAATAATTAGTGGCATTATTTTAATTTTCATTCCATTTAACACAAATGCAGCTGAAGCTCATTTATATATTGATTTAATATATTTTGATGAAAATGGAAATCAAGCACCAATACCTTCATCTTTGACATCTAGTAATGTTAAAAATTTGTTTACAGTCACATGGGGTAATGGTTCTAGTCAAAGTGTTGATGCTCTTATTTTTAATGATTACGATTCTTCTTTTACTTTATATAACTTTTATATGTCTGATGTAAGAAATATAAGTGTTTATTTAGCATATTCAAGTGGAGGAATTTCAGCCTTTAATTACTCTTATAAACCTTATGCAATGTTGGGGATGAGTTCCTATTCGGGTGCTTTTTATAATTATACCATGTCACAAGCCTCATCTCTACAAAATACATACAATTTTCCTAATAATTATCGAGTATATTTGATTTTTAGTTATTGTTATGATATAACAATTATTGATACTCAATTTGGTGAAACGCAAACTTATCAAGCACCTGCAAATTGTTGGTTTGGGTTAAGTTCTCCAACTTCTCATATAGGCTATACATTTTTAGGTTATTTTTCCTCTTATTCTGGAGGGACGGGATTGAGTTATATTGCTCCAGTTACTTCAAATCAAACCATATATGCTAGATGGGAAGCGAGTAAATATGCTATTGTATTAGATAAGCAAGGAGGGACAGGAGGAGATTCAAATGTAACTGCAACATATAATACAGCAATGCCAACAATTCAAATACCGACGCGAGAAGGTTATACTTTTAATGGTTATTTTACAAGGACAAATGGAAGCGGAACAAAATATTATAATTCAGACGGAACTAGTGCTAGAAATTGGACATCAACAAGTGGAACAACTTTATATGCTTATTGGACGATAGAAAGATATAATATTAATTACTATGATATTAGCACCAGTGATGGAATTACAGGGACTGCAAGAAATATTACATATAATTCTTCACTATCATTAAAAACACCAAATTCTAGAATAGGTTATACATTCGTTGGGTGGCAATACACTGTTAATGGAATTGAATATATTATTAGTAATTTAAATTGGACAGTGGAGGATTTAGGTGATAATAATGATACAGTCAATTTTATAGGACAATGGACTCCTAGAACTGATTACCTGTTTCAGGTGTAATATTTGATATAATCCAATTATAGCCGAATGTTATATTCGGCGAACTCGGTTCATTATCTATATGATTTAAATAGTTATATTTTAAAAAACTAACTAATAAATCTTTATAATAAAAGGTTAAAAATAAAGTTTTGAATTTAATGCAAATAAAAATTACAATATATTCATGTTATTTTGTAAAAAAATCTCTTAAGAATTTTCTTAAGAGATTTTTTGTCGTCAATTGTGAAGTTAATTTCAAATTTATAAATTAATCTCAAAATTAATGTTACATTTAAGCATTCTATATTAAAGAATTCTAATTAATTAATTTGGAATTTTAGAAAAGTAAATGTAAAAATTTAATAAATTAATTAATTTTTTTGTTTTTTTCTTTCTATTATTTAACTTTTTGACGTTTTCTTAATGCTAATGTAATACCAATGATTGCGGCAACTGCAATTACTCCAAATACAATAGCCATAATTGCAAATCCATTCAATGGGTCAGTTTTTTCTACCTTATAAGAGTAAAAAAGGTGACCGCTGGCTGTATAGATTTGAATATAATGAACACCGCTAGAAGTAATAGTTATAGTTGATGTTTCTCCCATTGAGGCAATTGTATCAGAATTGTAATTATATATAGATGAGCCAATTCTAATATAGGAATCACCAATTGCATCATAGTAGTTTTGAACATTTAGAGTGATTGTTATATTGCTAGTTGTGCTTGTGCCTTCTGGAATTGAAACAGTAATTGGAGGAGTTGCAACATTTATCCATATTTCAAATGTAAATTCTTCACCGATAGTGTTTAAATACACGCTATCATTAGGACAAATAGTAATTGTATATCTTCCACCGCCTGTTTTTTCATCTAAATATGAGAGAAGCAATTCAGACAAGTAAACTTTATTATTTATAACTACTGTATCAAGATTTGAAATTTCAATCAAATCTTCTGTAATATCACGAGTATCTTTTATGACTGATTTAATGTAATAATTTCCGTAAGTTGTAAATTCAAAAGCATAACGCGATTCATTTTTATTTATAATAGAGAATTTAAATTCAACCGTTCTAATTGGAATACCTGTTGTGCTAGTTGCTGTGAATGTAACTACATAATATCCAGCCTCTTCAAAGGTATATTCATTGTTTCGAGCAATATAGCCTGTTGTGCTGTCTGCATTTGTTCTTGCCGAATATTCTACTCCATTACGTTTTACAGAGATTGTTGGATAACCAGTAGGGTGATAATAAGTAGAAAGGTTAACGAGTGATAATGTTACAGAACTGTTATAAACGGCATTTTGAATAGGTTCTGTTATGACGGTATTACCTTCACTATCTGTTGAAGTTACTAAAAGTGGAGTATAGTTCAAGAAGATTAAATCAAAGTATTCACTGCTACCAAATAATTGGACATTAGCAGGAGTGCATGAATCGTATAGTCTTAACCTATAAGAACCAGCCTTTTCTAGATAGATGTAAGAAGCATCATTTTCTTGATAAATTTCTGGGTAAATATTTATGTATTGTCCATTGAACAATTTTAATACCTCAATATGAACAACATTTTGCTCAATGCCGTAATATCTTGAGAAACTTATCTTTAATCTGTCAAAATCGGCATTTTGAGCAGTTATAAGAGCAGAGGTTTCACTTTCTATTGATTCAATATTTCCAGACGCATTTTCATAATTAAATTGTGAAACAATGTCGTCAGTTTCTTCAATATATATAATTACAAAATCACCTCTAGATTCATCACATACATAGTTATATATTTCAACTCTAATATCTGTGCCAGTTGGGTCTTCGGCAATTAGATTTACGTTTACTCCTAATTCTTCATTTGGAATAATACTCAATCGATTTCCCTTATCATCATACCTAACACTAACAATATAAGTTGTAGGATATTGAATACCTGATGTGCTAACATAAGAAATGTCACTTCGTTCTACATTAATTCCATCAACAGTAATATAGTAATAAGATGAAGCTGAATCTAAAATAGAAATTTGGTATATTGCACAAAGATTAGTAAATATTGTGTCAGAATCATACTTGATTAAAATTAAATAATCACCAACACCGCTTATTGTATATCCACTTGTGGCAGAATTGTCACTATTCATATTTTCCCAAGTAGATCCGTTATCTCTTGAAAGATAAACAGAATATGAATAACCTTTTTCATAATTAAATTCGCCTTCATAATCAAGAGATTGACCATCTTTAAAGTAAACGGATATGTTTTGAGAATAGGTTGTTATTGTTCGAGCAGAGGCGGTGTAAGGTGTTCCATAGAAGTTTACTGTATATGATGGTAAAGTTCCTAATTCAGTAATAGGATTTTGATTTTTATCATTGAAGATAATAGCTCCATTTGGAATATCATTCATAGTTGTTGTTACAAAAGGAAGTTGATAATATATAACAATGTGATAAATATCAGTTAGAGTACCTGTTTCAACATCAAATACTTCAATTCTATAATAATCGTTGTAAATATTTGCATCTGTTGGAGATAGGTTGTAATAAGAAATGTTATTTGCTCCATCATTTCTTTCGATAGTTCTTGTAATTTCTTCATCATTGCTGTTATATATTTGGACTGAATAGAGTAGAGTATTATACGAGAATCTTATTGTTTGGTCAGAAATATAAGTTGTTGAGCCATCACTTTCACTAATTTCATATATTGTGGAATCTCCAGATATTTCATCATATGCAACTTCGTTTGCAAGTTGAATTATAGTTTGAGTTCCGCCAAAATTATCAGTAATTTCCCATTTAATTTTTTGAGATGCGTTTGCACCTAAATTAATAGAAATTTGCAAAGTTGTACCATTTGCTAAAGTATTAAATGTGATGTAACTTGGCATAGGAGTGAAATCTTCTGTTGGTACCCATGTCCCATAAGGAGACTGATAGGCATCCATTATAAGAACCCACTTGTCAGTATCAACAATACTATCATCAAATTGATATATTTTTATATCAGTAGGGAAGATGTAACTTGTTGTTGTGCTTTCAACTTCACTGTTTGTAGGAACAGTTATATTTAAAATAGCAGATTGTATTAATGGGTCTTCAACTTTATCAGATCTTATAGAAGCATCCCTGATTGATAGATAAATTATAGTACTTGTTCCATTATATCTATCTGTTAAAGTCATGTTATGTTTATTGCTTGACGATGATACAGACTCAAAAATAGAATCCAATGTAGTTTGTTCAAATACAACACCTGTAGAGTTGAAGATTACTCTGTAAAGTTCATTTTCGTTAAGCCATGGAGATTTCATGTATCGAACTTCACCTTGACCTGAAATTTGAACATAGAACATAGCCCATGGGTCTGATTGATAACTGAAACTTGTCAATTCAAACCCGCTGTTTGAATAAATGTTAAAACCGCTTGTTATTTGACCATTGTCAATTATAATATCTTCTTCATTTTGAGAATTAATATATGATAACGCATTTGTATTTACATTTTGGTCGTTTTCATTTGAAGAGTCAATAACATAAACAATATAAACTGACATATTTTTTGCATAATCAAGTTCTACTATTTCATAGTAACCGCATTGAACTTCAAAGTTTTCAGTTTCATAAATTCTTTCATAAAGGTTGTTATAGTTTCCTGCAGTAAATGAATTTTTATCCACTTGAGTGTAACCGTTGTTTAAGTTATCAATATATCTATAATAAACATTTTGAGTATCATAAGGATAACGAGAAGAATTATCAAGAGTTTCTTTAAGTGTAGTAGTAAAATAATCTTTAGTTACATTATAACTATAGTATCTTAAGTTTCCTGTATCTAGCGAATATGAATAACTATAAATATTTAAATTGCTATTAGAGTTTACTTCTTGCTCTTCATTTTTATAATCATAATATTTACGCATATATAGTTCTTGATAAGACTTAGTAAAGGCACTCTTTGTAGCGGTTTCTGTGTTAGTCATTAGGTTTTGAAGATTTTGAGTTGGTGCCGACCTATCAAAATATATACGTTTTGTTATTTGATTGTAATATGCTGAATTATAACCATAATATTGCATTGTAATTTCTATATAACTGTTATCAGCAATGATTAAATTTGATGTATCTATTGTGAAATAACGTGTTCCTTCACCACTGATTTCACTTCTTGTGAATGATTGAGGATAACTTGTAATATAAATATTATCTTCATCAATTCTTGCTTCATATTGACTTGTTGGCACTTCCCATTGTATTGTTAAAGAATCAGAATTTGTATAATAAACATTTGTGCTATTGTTATTGGTTGAGGTTAGGGTATAGCCATCAGAGCCAATTATTTCAAAATCAGGTTCTTGAGAGGTTATATTCCAACCGAATTTGTAAAATTTGTAAAAATCACTTGTTGCACCTAAATTGTTTGCTTGATACATGGTTACAATGTATTGTCCAGGTTCATAGAAATAAGTTGTTGGTTGTGTTGTAGCAGATATTGTTCCACCTTGAGTAGAAACTTGATATAAATTTAAGAAACCATTAGTAGTGCTTCCATTTGAGCGATAGTAATAAGTTCTTCCTGCGTTTGTTCTCGCTTCTACTTCAACGTAAACCTCATATTCAGCAATAGATGCGTTGTTGTTTAAGTAGTTATAAGCGGCAATTTCTGTTGAAAAACTTTCAACTGTAAGCCCTTCAATGATTACATCATAATATTTTGTTTCCTCATTGAAAACAACAGTTCCGCCACCATAATAAGAAAGGTTATCATTATGGTCAACTGAATATTCTTTTGCGTTAGTATCATTATTAGTAGAAGAACTTGTTGATACTGTATATTTATATTTTGGAACATATAATGTCATTGGCAGTTTATTTCCAGAAACATTAAATGTTTCCAAAGTTTCATCTACAGAAGCAAAAGAGTCTTTGGTATAGAACGAACCGCTATTCAATCCATCTCCGTTGATATAAGGGAATGAAACTTCAATTGATGAGTTATTATTTCCGCTATACATGCTTAAGATAATATCTCCACCAACAATACTTTCAAGTGACGATGAACCATCTTCTTTTTGAATAGATTCAAGTTCTGAAATAAGGTTGTAATTATCTACATTAAAAGTAATTGTCCTTTTGAAATAGTCGTATTGGTCAGTTGCATTTCCATCAATATATGTTCTTTCAATAACATATCTTCCTGCTCCAAAAGTAGAAGAATTAAGTTGAAGCGTATATGTAAGTTCATAATCTGAATCATAAACCACATCAGGTGAATAAGTGTAAACATCAATTGTCCTGTAAGGACTATCTTCTATATCATAGTAGAAATAGGTTGCATTTCCAATTTCTGTAGATTTTGCTTCATATCTATAATAATAAAGTTTAATTGATTGGACAATTGAACCATTTTCAGCAAATGGAACATATGAAATTATAATATCTTCAGTTGCACTGAGAGGAGTGTAGTAAGAAAACTTGTAAGGCAAACTTGTCAAAACAGGCTCCTCAACATCTGTAGGCTCTAAATGTGAATAAATAGTATTTCCGCTTTCATCTTCGTATGAATAAAGGTAACCTGTTAAATTAAAATAAGCAACTTCATATATACTTCCATCAGAACTTCCAATTGATATTTTGGATGCGTCAGATGTGACATTAAAAATTAAATAACTGCTTGGATAATTTCTAAAATTTTCACCTGGTGCAACTTGAGTGTTAGAAGCATCTTTAATTAAGATTCTATAAGTTCCTTCCAAAGCTTGTCCGTCGTCATCAATAAAATCTATTTCATAACTAAAACCAGTATAATTTTCATAAGTAGAATGTAAAGTATCTTTTAAATAAGCATTTTCATCAATAGGAATAATGAAATAATTACCATTATAACTTGAAATTCCAGTTGCTATTGCACCATTTGAGCCATCGTTTGTCGGAACTGAACCAAGATTTGTTATATTTTCTATAGATGAGTTATTTACAAAATAGTCGTTTAAAAGAGCATCTAATTTTTCTTGTGCACTTTCGACGTTTTTTCCATATTGATATGCTTGATACAAACTGCTTCCAGACGTAATTAAATCAAGATTGTCAATATAGATTGCTTTATTACTAGTCCATTCAATAGAAATTGATGTATTTTCATCTGGAACTGATATGCTTTCGTTGTTAGATATAAGATTTCTTGTTGTTATACCATTTGCATAAATACTTTGTAAAAATATTGGTGCAGAACTATCAAGCAAATAAATACCGAATGTAGAATTTCCTGCTTGGTCGTAAACTTCTAAAATGTAGAAACCATCGTTAGATTTTACATAAGAAGTATTTATAGTTGAAGTATAAGATTTTGTATTTTGATATTCAGACCAATCTGTTGCATTTGCCAAATCTATTTTATAAGATACTGGTAATGTATCATTGAAAGTAACTAATAAGGTTAATAAGTTATATAAATCATCTTCATTTTGTAAAGCAGAGTAGTAGTTTATTGCCTGAGTAGGTATATATTTTACAAAACCATAAGTAGTCGCTCCGCTATCCTTTTCGTCCCAAGAGAAAATCATAGGTTGATTTGTGCTATTTGAAGAGAAAGAAGAGCCAATCCTATAAGTAGTTGATGTTGATAAAGATACGTTTCGTGATGTTATAGGGCTAATTTCATATGTATCTATTGTGAACGAACTAGTGCTTGGTTTATCTGAGTTTATAGACCTTATATAAATTGTAAATTTTGCATTAGCAATTGAATTTGTATTTTCAATGAAAATTCCATATTTACCTGCAACGTTTTCGTTGTAAGCAGTGTCGGTGTCTTCTGAAGAAGGTTCAAATTGTCGATAAGTTATTCCATAACGAGAGAGAGCATCGATACTTGTATTTTCAAAAATAGGTCTTTCTGCGACATAATCGTAAGCAGATAAAGTTATTTCAACTTTGGCATCATAAATATTATTTTCAGCATCATTCAAAATATAAACACCTTTGTTTGTAAAACCATTAGAGTAAATTTCATTAAAATCAGTATCTAAAACTGTAACAGTAGGAATGGTGTTTGTCACAGTAAAATAGAATATTTGGTAATTATAGAACGCACTTTGCAAAGTTCCGCTTTGTGACATATAACTATCAAATTGATATTGTATTATATAAATATAAGTTCCAGCATCATTTTGATTGAATCCTTGAAAACTATTATTAGAATCATTAATGTTAGTAATGGATATAGTTTTATTTCCATCATTTTCAATAGTTTCTACATTATATATTTTACTATAAACAGCATTTAAATTAGTATTGTTTAAAAATTTAATAGGAGTTTGGTTTGTTGAAACTGGCGTTATTTGTTTCTCATTAATGAATTTTACAACATTTGTTCTCAAAGTATCAATTGAAAAACTTGCATTACTAGTTGGTGCAGGATTTCGTAAAATACTTTGTAATTCAGATATGTCATTATCGTCTGTGCTTGAACTATTTATAATATAATTGTTAAATGAACTTGTTATATCTGCAGAATCGTTGTAAGTTGCATTGTCAAAATCAAAAGTTTTAAGTTCGACAGATTCAGGTTGGTTTGTTAGTGGGTCTATATTAGCATAATCTGAATAAACTGCTTGATAACCATATATATAAACCCTTTGATTTTTATTGTTGAAAACGGTTGATGAGTCCATATTTTCAAGAGGCAGATTATAAATTATTTCTTCGTTGCCAGTTTTAGCAATGTAAAGATAATTGAAAGAAATATCGTAAGAGCCAAGATTATAGAATACTAATTGAACCTCATTTTCGCTTAAAAGCGATGTTTCTATAAAATATTCATCTTCGTTATATTCGTTTCCATTTTCGTCATATTGCCTTATTCTTCCGTTTAAATATTCTAATGTAGTTGAATATGTGTTTTGGTCAACGTCAGTATAAGCAATTGTCAATTGGTAAATATTAGGATTGTATTTAATGTTCGCAAGGGTGTTTGCACTTTGACCATAACCACTATTGAAATAATAATACTTTGAAAAATTATTAGATGTTGCAAGAGTGGTTTGTTGCATATTAGATGAGATGGTAAGGTTAGGTAGTCCAGTTGTTGAGTTAAAGTATGTATTTGCATTAAAAACCATAAATGTATAATAAACTCTTATTGGTTCAGATGTGAAAGTTATTCCTCCATTATCTGTATAATAAGCAAGAAGGGGAACAACAAGTGTATAGCAACCCTCTTGATTTAATTTTACAAGTCCGTTTGCTTCTGGTGAAACTGAAGATAAACTTGTATCAAGTTCAAATTGAATTTTAAATTGTTGAGGTGTGAATGACTCATTAGATGGCACGAATCCTTTTTCATGTGATTTTGTGAATGATCCTATATCAGAATTTTGTAAAAGGTTTGTGCCTGTTTGACCTTGCTGAATTTGTTCGTTTGTGAGATTATAATAAAGAGAGAGTGATTCTTGAAAGTCAAAGTAATAAAATTCTTGATGAGTTGTATCTGCATCGTTTACAAGATAGGCATAGTTTGTATCTTTTCCTATTTCGGAAGGATTGCTAGTAGTAAGTTCATCATTTCCTATTATGACTTGTTTATAACTATTTTCTTGGAAAAGATATATTGTATTATCAACTTGACCAACAGTTGCGTTAGTGCCTTGTGAAGTAATTATTTCAAAATAATCAGGCAGTGAATTTGAAATGACATCATAGTCAGAAATAGCAGCCTGCGCATTCAAATCATTTTTATTAAAAGAATTTGGCATGAAAATTCCTAAACATAACACACCAATCATAATGAAAGAAAATATTAATGAATTAAATAATCTCTTTGCTTTATTCATACAAACACCTCTCTTTGATTTATACAATATGATTTTATCACATACTAGCAAAAAATCAAAATAATTTTGACGAAATATATAAGATTATAATATATATTTTATATATAATTTAATATAAACATAAAATTAATTTTTAAGCATAAAAAGAGCAAATTGTCTGGAATAATTGAAAAAATAAATAGAATTAATATAAAAATAAATTTTTGATGAAGATATTTAGATAAAATCATGTATTTTTGCTATAAAATACGTAAAAAACACTGTATTTTTCAATTTTGCGTTAAAAATCTTAAAATTTATGTTTTTTATTAAAATTTTAGCCTGATGAATTTAATTTAGATTTTGTAATTATTCTGAAATGACTTTTGAACACATTTTGTCATTCTGATAAAAAAAATCATATAAAGAATAAGGAGAATAAATATGAAAACACTTTCCTTATGTATGATTGTCAAAAATGAAGAAGAAAATTTAGACAATTGCCTTAAAAACGCAAAAGATTATGCTGATGATATTATCATAGTTGATACAGGTTCGACAGATAAAACAAAAAAAATAGCATTAAAATACACAAAAAATGTCTTTGATTTTGAGTGGCAAGATGATTTTTCTAAAGCAAGGAACTTTTCTTTTGACAAAGCAAAAACAGAATATGTGATGTGGCTAGACGGGGATGATATAATTTTAAATGATAGTGTTCAAAATATTATTAAATGGAAAAAACAAAATTCAAATGAAGATGTTTTGATGTGTCCATACGTCACTGGTTTTGATAGCGAATATAAACCTACATATTCATATAGTAGAGAACGAATTTTAAAAAATGTTCCATATTTAAGATGGCAAGACCCAATTCATGAAGTGATAACGCCAACAGGAAATGTAGTTTTTAAAGATGATATTTTAATATATCATAATAAAAAAAACAAGGAATATACTGATAGAAATTTAAAAATTTATCAAAAAATGCTTAAAAATGGTCAAAATTTGACTCCAAGACAGCAATTTTACTATGCAAGAGAACTTTATTTTAATAATAAAATTGATGACGCAATTCATGAATTATCAAAATTTATTTCAGAGCGAAAAGGGTGGGTTGAGAATAATATTGAAGCGTGTTTAAATTTATCAAGGTGTTATAAATTAAAAGGAGAACTTGACAACGCGTTATCAGCATTATTTGGCTCTTTCATCTATTCAGTCCCACGTGGTGAAATTTTGTATGATATAGGAAACATATTTTTAGATAAAAATCAACTTGACAACGCAATTTTTTGGTTTAACCTTGCTTTGAATAGTAAATCTGATGTCCAAAGCGGTGCATTTGTCAACGAGGATTGTTACAATTTCCTTCCAGCATTGCAATTGTGTCTTTGTTATTACAAAAAAAAGGATTTAAAGCAGTCGTACCACTATCATTTGGTAACTAAAGCACTGAAGCCAAATGATAGTAGAGTTATATATAATGACAAATTTTTCAATGAAAATTTAAAGAAAAATGATAAAAAATAGAATTTTTTATAAAATTCATATTATTTTAAATATAATTAATTAGGTTTTTTAATTTTATGTATCTTTTGAAAAAATAATTAATAGGATAAATTATTAAGACTTTATTCAATGAAAAAACTCCTTAAAAAAGGAGTTTTTATGCTTTTAACTTAAAATTATCAAATTCATGCAATTTTTTCATCATTAAATCTAAAAATTTTTCTCGTTCTATGCCAACAGTTAAAAGAATATTTCCATTTTCGTTTAAAGTAGCGACCGTTTTTCCTGGAGCATCGGTAGTGTTTACAGTTAAGTCAATTTTTTTAAAAGTAAAAAGTTCAGGATTGGTCAAATAAAGATATGCACAAGTATCGTTAGTTGCAATTCTTTTATCTTTATAGCCTCTCTCCCAATAAGTTTGATACATTTCATATAGGAATTTACCTACATCGTTAGTATCACGGATTTGATAAACAAAATCTTCAGCCAAATAGGCTTTATTTCTTCCCATATCAGAAGGAACCATGACTAGCGGAATTTTGCTATCTAAAACTATTTTAAAGGCTTCTGGGTCAGAGCGAATATTGAAAGAAACGTGTAAAGGGAATCCTGGCATTCCATAAGGAGCACCACCCATAAAAATAATTTTAGGAATTTTCTTGATAATGTCAGGGTGGTCTATCAATAATTGTGCTATGTTTGTGTGAGGTCCAAAGACAAGCGGTATAATATCTCCATCTCCTTCATTCAAAACACGATACATTGCCTCGACTGCATTTTCTTCTAGAATTTTATGTTTGACTTCTTGAGGTGGGACATATCCGCCCATGCCTTCTTTTGAGTGGACGTGTTCAGCCGTTGGACTAATCCTTTCTAAAGCCTTGTATGCTCCTTCAGCGACAGGGTAATCTACGTCAAATTTATCTAAAAGATGCAACAAATTTCTTGTGCAAGTTTTCACGCCGACATTTCCTGCGACTGTTGTAAATAGTTTTATATCAAGAGCCTTGTCAAAAAGTGCAAAGACTAAACAAGCACTATCATCAACTCCTGGGTCTGTATCTATTATCACTTTAATTTTTTTCATAATATTAGTATTCCTTTTAATATTGTCTAAAAAACATTATATTCAAAAATTAAAAAAATAACAAACGATTTTGCTAAATTATTTGTAATTAATAATAAAATATGTTATAATAATAAAGATTTTAAATCGACGATTTTTATAATATTTAACTCAAATTAATTAAATTTGTATAAAATTAATAAAAAATTGTATTATTTTTTAAAAAATACTTAAAAAACAACAAAATTTTATTAAAAAATTATAAACTTAATAAATATTTGATTTTAATGTGAAAATTATAAAAAAGTCGTTAAAAAAGAAAATCTAATGGAGATGTATCGAAGTGGTCGTAACGAGACGCACTCGAAATGCGTTTGTCGGGAAACTGGCACGTGGGTTCGAGCCCCACCATCTCCGCCATATATATTAATCTAAATCCATATTTTAAGATGTTTAAGAGGTGTAATATATGATATTATATTATTGGATGGAACATCCAGAAGAATATGAAAATGTGGAGGAAAATACAAATAATGTTTTAGGTTTAGAACCTAAAGAAATGGCTTCTAAAGAGGCTATACATGATTTATATCATTTTCTAGTTATACAACAAGATAATAATATAGCAAGTAACGCAGAAGAGTTATCTAAACGAATGATTGAAAAATTTGTTAACAGCAAATGTTATCATTACAAAACAGAAGAAGAAAGAAAAGAAATAATAAAATATTTAGAAGACAATCCTAACCCAGAAAATCCATTTATAGACTATTAAAAATTACACAATAGAATACATAACTCTCAAAGAATTATTCTAATTCTATGGTAATATTAAAATTTATTTATTTAATCACATTTTTAGTCACAAAAATGAAAACGATTAAAAAAAATAATAAATTTTTTTTAAAAATTTATTCTAAATCTACTTGTTTAATATAAACATTATTAATTAATTTTGTTTGGGAAAATATAGTTTTATGTTATAATAATGAACAAGTAGGTGATAAAATGAATCTTATCGTTGCGGTTACAAAAAACAATGCAATTGGAAAAAATAATAAATTATTGTTTCATTTACCATCTGATTTAAAATATTTTAAATCAAAAACGATAAACAATGTAATAATTATGGGGAAAACTACTTATCTTTCATTACCAAAATGCCCACTTCCTAATCGAACAACTATTGTAATGAGTAAAGATATGTTATTTAATCCTCCTAATACAATCGTTGTAAGAAATTTAAAAGAGTTGTTTAAAATCCTTAATAATTATGATGATGATAGTATTTATGTTTGTGGTGGTGCAAGTATATATAATTTACTTATGGACTATTGTAAAGTTGCTTATGTAACGGTTGTTGATGAAATCATATCCGCTGATACATATATTAGAGATATTGAAAAGTCAGGATTTAGGCTGGAAAGTTCTAGTGACCCTTTTTTAGAGAATGGGCACATTTTTAGATTTAAGACTTTTGTAAACAATAATCCTAAAAAGTTTCAAAATATAGAAATATAAGAAAAATTTACATTTTAGTAAAGTTAAATGTTAAAATAAAATGTAAAAACAGTTGGCAATTTTCAATATTCATCTATAAAAATAAAAATTTGACGTAATAAATACTCAAATTTTGAATGCTTTTATTTAATTTGAAGATTATCTTGAACTTAAATAGTTCATTCTTAAATATTTTTTTGATAAGGAGGTAAAAATGGAAAGAATTTTAAGAATTACAGGAAAGGGTGAAGGGGCTTGTCCGCCAGACACAATTATTGTCACTCTCACTACTTCGGGAGAGGATAAAAATTATGATAAGGCAATGCAATTGGCAGATAAGGCTACTTTAAATTTAAAGGAAAAACTAGTCAAAGAAGGGGGAATTGAAGAAAAGAAAATTATTACTACAGATTTTAGGGTTAGAGCAGTAAACAAGTATGTAAAAAAGATGACAGAAAACAAATATGTATTTGATAGATATGAAGTCTGTCACGACCTTACTATAAAGTTTGAGTTTAATACAAAGAAACTTGCAAAATGTGTTGACGTAATAGTTGACAGTATGTCAGAACCAGTTTTTAATATTGATTTTACTGTTGAAAATACTGAAGAAATGAAAAAACAAGCATTAACTATGGCAGTCAATGATGCCAAATCAAAGGCTGAATTGTTAGCAGAGAGTGCTGGAGTAAAACTTGGAGATATAGTAAGTATTGACCATTCTTTTAGCGAAATCAATATTTACAGACCTCAAAGAATGCGTATGGATTATGCTTATGAAGGAGCAATAATGTCAAAGGCATCGGCAAGTGCAAGTATGGAAAGCATTAATGTCCAAGATATAAAGGTTAATGCAAATGTTACAATTCAATGGGAAATAGAATAAATTTCAGTTAAAATAAGAAAATTAGTAAAATATAGTTGTTTTTTAACAAAAAAGTGCAAAATCTTAATAAAATCAAACAATAAAGAAAAAATCCAGTGTTTATTCATTGGATTTTTTATCATTTTCAAGAAAATATTAAAGATAAAATTAAATTTCAAACTATTAAACAACTATTGAGATGTTCTTATCAAAGTGTTTTATTAACTCATGATTTTCACAATTTTTTAATTAATTTTATACAATATACATATTTTTAATGTTTTAATTGACATTTTTAAATGATATGAATTATAATTTTATGATAAAAAGGAGGTAAAATGATAGGATTAAACAAAGACGAAGTTCAAATTTCCCCATATGATGAAACATGGAAAGAGGAGTTTGAAAAAGAAAAGCGAATTTTACAAAATGCACTAAAAAATTATGATGTTGTTATTGAGCATGTTGGAAGCACGGCTTTACCGGGCTTAAGTGCAAAACCAATAATTGATATTGCTATAGGAACTAAAAACAAAGAAACGCTGTTTGAACTTGAAAAAGTTATGATAGATAATGGTTATGATGTTTTAAATGAATATGAAAAGAAGGGCGAAATTTTAGCACGTAAAGGTCCGCCAGAGAAACGCACTCATTATATACATATGCAAATAATCGGAAGTGAATATTGGAATGAATTTATGTATTTCAAAAAATATATGCTTGAGCATCCAGAAGAAATAAAAAAATATGAACAATTAAAGAATACATTATCAAAGCAATACAAAAATGATAGAAAAAAATATACAAAAGGAAAGAATGAATATATTTCAGGGATATTAGAAAAGGCATATAGACTTTATAAAAAATAACATTATAAATCAAAAATTTAAAATCTATTTTAAATGGTAAAAGGTGGAAAGTAAATGAAGAAAAAGGAAGTTTTAAAATATTCAAATTTTAGAAAGAATTTTAGATT
The DNA here is from genome assembly GCA_944376495.1 of uncultured Clostridia bacterium. GTDB lineage: Bacteria > Bacillota > Clostridia > Christensenellales > UBA1242 > Caccovivens. Next base: position 40,410 of record CALWCW010000068.1, read on the forward strand.
TGATTATAAACCATTAGAAATTAAAGAATATTGTATTTATTTTAATGGAGAACTTGTCGAAGATGAAAATAAAAAATATTCAGAGGGGAAAACTTTTTTAAATATTGGTTATAATTTTAAAAACAGTTGTGCCCGTGTATTATCAAATCTTTATCCTTTGAAATTCAAGTTTAGAGGAAAGTGGGTTGCAAGCATTGAGGGCATTTTGCAAGGAATAAAATATAAAGATAAAAAAATGCAAAATTTAGTCTTAAAATATTCGGGGCTTGATGCTTATCACACTAGAGCGGCAAACACGTCAGATTTTTGGGGAAAAGAAGGTTTGCTATATTGGCAGGGCAAGGCAATAAAAAGAGATAGTGAAGATTATCAAATATTTCTAGACGAACTTTATCTTTCTGCTTTAAAAAATCCTCTTTATAAGAAATTTTTACTTGAAACGGGCGAAAAATACCTTTTGCACCATATTGGACATGAAAATATTAATGAAACAGTTTTAACTCGCTTTGAATATGAGCAGAGGCTTAATAGTTTAAGAAGTTATATAAAAATGGCAAGGAAATAATAAAATAATAAAAAAATTATAAATAAATTTGTTAAAATGATATTTTTTTTTTTTTTTTAAAAAGTTAAAATTAGGTCAAAAGCATATAAATGTTAAATAATTTATTTAGATTAAAATAAAAAAACTTCTATAAAATAGTGATTTTCACAAATTATAGAAGTTTTTTCACGTAAGAGAATTATTAATAAAATAAGTTATTTCTATTAATAGTTTATCTTAAATAAATTATTCGTCAAGCTTGTAAACTGTCAATATACAACTTCCATTTGATTGAACAGTTGTTGTTCCTGAAGGTGTGGTAGTTGTTGTTATTGCAAGGTCAATTGCATCTGATGCACTTAAAGATGCTATAACGCTTGTTCCCATTGAAGCGGCAAAAGTGCCACCACCAGTTGTAGTTACAGCCGCTGTTTGAGTGGTTACAGATGAATCAATAGGAGTTGTATTTATTCTTGCAGCAACATTGAAAGTAAGTTCTGCGGTAGTTGTTAAATCTACGTTATACCTTATTTCATAATCTCCCGCTTCTGTCACAGTGATTGCATTTGAAGCATTAGTTGTGTTTAAAGCAGGGGTTGCTGTGTTAAGTTCAAGTTGAACATATGTGCTTGCAGTTGTCAAGGTTGGCGTTTGAGTTGCATTGTTGTAAAGACCACCAAAGGCAGCAAGACCAGCACCTGTCGTTCCAGTAGGACCTGTCGCACCCGTCGGTCCAGTAGCACCCGTCGGTCCAGTAGGACCAGTTGCTCCTGTATCGCCAGTAGCACCCGTATCACCAGTTGCGCCCGTAGCCCCAGTAGGACCAGTAGCACCAGTAGGACCTGTAGGACCAGTTGCTCCTGTATCACCTGTTGCGCCTGTAGCACCACGTGGAATGTTGAAAGTAAGTTCAACAACTGAACCAGTTTGACTTTCCGAAACACTAGCATCATTCCCTGGGTCAAGAGTATTAGTTGCAGCAACTGTAAATGTAGTTATCGCACCAGTAGGACCGGTAGGCCCAGTTGGTCCAGTAGGACCGGTTGGTCCAGTCGCACCAGTAGGTCCGGTAACGCCGGTAGGTCCGGTAGGGCCAGTAATACTTAAGCCAGTTGGTCCAGTTGCACCGGTAGCACCAGTAGGTCCGGTAGCACCAGTAGGTCCAGTTGGGCCTGTTATCCCAGTGCTAGGACCAGTAGGGCCGGTAGCACCAGTAGGACCTGTTGCCCCTGTAGCACCAGTTGCACCTGTTATACTTAAACCTGTAGCACCAGTAGGACCAGTAGGACCAGTTGCACCAGTAGGGCCGGTAGGTCCTGTTACACCAGCTCCTGTCGGTCCAGTAGGACCTGCAGGTCCCGCAGGTCCAGTAGGGCCTGTTGGACCTTCGCTTACGATTACACGTCTATTGCAATTACATTGTGGGTTACAACAATTTCTATAGAAAAAATTAGACATATTTAACCTCACTTTGAGCATATGCTCCAATACATAATATGTAAAATATTTTCTAAATGCTATTGAAAAATATTATAAATTGATGTATAATGGAATTAATGATAAGTATAGAGAAATTCAATTTTGTTAAAAAACGTTTGGAAGATGCACAAAAGTTGTGTGCAGAATGTATGCGAGCGCTCAATTTGGCTAAAGAATATTATATTCAAAATGGATATGAATTTAAAATATCTTTGGATTTCGGTAAAATTATTTATGATTACAAAAAAGAGGCTTTGGACAAGGCTGACAAAGTAAAAGCCGCTTTAAAAGAAAAACTTTTGCATAACCAAAGTGAAAATAATATAAAAAGGTCAATAAATATTCTTCAAACATTGAAGGTCGGAAATAACCAAATGTTTGTTGAGGATTTAGAAAAAATAGTTGATATGGCTCAAAAACAAGATTATATACAAAAATTCGGAAGCAAACTTGTGCTTGATTATTATTTAAATTTTGTTGTTGACCAACTTAATTCAAGTAAACTTGATGTAACTTTATATGATTTATTATATAATCTTTGCTTAAATTATGTTCAAGATAACGATAAAGAATTATAATTATCTTGTAAATTATTTTTGATTAAAGATGTTGTCCTATTATATTCGGGAATATTTATGGCTTTTTCAAGTTCACTTGTTAAAGCAATTGCTCTTGGATAAAGGTTTTTGAGTTCATTATTGTCACTATTCTCTGGAAGTTCAAGGGGAGAGGTAAAAAGATTGTAATAAAGGTTTGAAATCATCAGTTCGGTTTCATCAAGTCTGGTCATCTGTGCTTCATCAGTGGTCAGTTCTTTTATTTTAACAATAAGTTCATATAAAGATTGAATGTTGTTCTTAATTTCTGGAAGCAGTGTATTTTCGGCTTGAACAAGAATTTTATTATTAAATATGCCTCCTCGATAATTTGAAAGTTCGTATCTTTCTGTCAAATAGTTATAATTACAAAAAAACTTGCGCATAGAAATCTCCTTACACAAGTTTTATATGATATTAATAATTAAATGGTTAATTTGAAATTCATAAGTCCGATAGATGAATCAACAACTTCTTCTGGGAATGCTGCGTGAAGTATCATAGGTAAAAGCAAATTTACAAATAAAACTAAAACCAAAAGGACAGCAATACCGATTATTGTATTTTTTAATCTTGATAGTGCTGTTTTTCTTTTATCTTCTGACTCACTTTTTGCAAGATTGACTCCAAGAACAATCGCATAAACTGTTCCCGCACCACCAACAACGGCTAAAACTGCATAAAGAATTGTTGGCAATGTGGCATAAACATCATTAAGCCATGCTAAATTTCCTAAATAAGTATAGTTTAATAGAGAAGTTAAGATTTGCATAATATCTCCTTATTTTTTATTATTTTATCACATTTTACTTAAATATGCAAATAAAAAATACTGCTTTTAAGCAGTATTTTAAAATTATCTATGTTGGTATTAATAATTAAAGTAAGAAATTTTTGTCTTTTAAAAGAAAGCGTCTTTTGACTATTTTCTATTCTTGACCACCTACGGTCGTGCCTTGGAATGCTTGTAAAATAGCAGGCAACAAATATAAGAAGAATATTACTAATACAAGGGTAACAACAATGGCTATGATAACTGTGATTAAGTGTTTCTTTGCCTCTTCACGTTTACTTTGGTCTTCTGCTCTTGCAAGTTGAATACCAAGATAAACAGCATAAACAACTGCGGCAAGTCCTACAATACCAATAATAATCCAAAGTATAGTTTGAACAGTGTTAAAAACTTGATTCGCTGCATCTTTTGCGTCTTGATTATCACCAAAAATTGTGTCAAAGTACCCACCCCAGTTAAAAACCACATTGAGTAAAGATGTTAACATTTTTCCTCCTTTAATAATTAATAATTGCTCGACTTTTGTTTTACAAATCTATAATATCATAAAAAAAATATATTACCAAACGATTTTTTAATTTTTTTTAAAAAATCTAATAATATTTTTTTCAAATTTATAAAATTTATTTATGAATATAATATTTTTTTTAATTTTTTAATTAAAAAACAAAAAAAGTATCTTTTATAATAATATTAAAAGATGTTTTTTGTTACATATGTTCAAATTAGAAGAAGTTATTAAAATTTCCAAAATTACCCGGGCAAGTATTTTGTGTGCAACAATTAAAGCCATTATTGAAGTTGTTATTATTAAGTGCAAGAAGCAAAAGAAGTAAAAAATTTGTGTTTGTGTTAAGATTAGTATCTGTTGCATTTGTAATAACTGACAGAAGAAGTGCAAATAAAATACTTTGATTGTTCATGATGACCTCCTACTTTCAAAATTCTTTTATCTATGACAAAATATAACAAATTATTATTTTGACTTTTTCTTCTGTAAATGTAACATATAATTGTGATACAAAAATATTTATGAAATAAAATAAAAAAATGTTCACAAGCAAAAGGAGAAAATTATGCAAAATAAATTTTTATTATTATCAGAGCGAAATAAAAGAGATATTTTATCGGCATTACCACAGGAGAGTCAAATTTCGAAACTTGCTGAATATTTTCAAAATTTTTCAGATTCAACAAGAATAAAAATATTAACTTGTCTTTCAATGATGAACATGTGTGTCAATGATATATCAACAGTTCTTGGTATCAATCAAACAACTATTTCTCACCAACTTAAGCAACTCAAAGCACAAAATATTGTTTCATATAAGCGAGATGGGAAAATTTTGGTTTATTATCTAACAAATAATAATGTCAATGATATGATGATGTATGCTGTCAATGTTATTTAATATAATTCGATAATATTCAACTTATAAATAAAAATATTCTGAATGAATAATTAATTAATTTTTGTTTTGATAACTATAAAACATAAAAACAGCCATTTAGAAAAACAAATTTCCGTCTATAGACTTTTTCTGCCTTGCTAGTTTATCTTTACCTTAACTTTTATTTGAATATCATTTGAATAAATTAATTTTATTGATTATTAAAAACGAAAGTCAAAGAAAAAATAATAATATCTTTCTTGACTTTTTCTTTGTAAAGTGTCATACTATTTGAAATGGAGTAAATTTATGAAAAGAGTAATTGATACTTTAAATAATATGTCTTTTGAATTGCCGAAAGGTTATCATGTAACTAAAGATAGATATGAGATAGCAAACGGGCAAGGCTTTCATAACAAAGAAAACTATCTTTCAGATGACGGAAAGGTTATTTCATTTTTTGAAATTCATCGTGACCCAGACGAATTTTTTGAATATTACAATTCTCTTGCTGAAAAATATAATAGTGTGACTGACAGGTTTGAACTTGAAAGTTCTTTTTCATTTAAGGTCAATGATTTTAATTTCCCAGTCTATATTATAAAAGGTTATAGAGAAAAACTTATATATCTTGTTCAGGTATTTATAAATTGCGGTGATTGTCTTGGTTGTTTTATGATTTACATTGATAAAATAGATAGTGATATCAAAAAATTAATTTCAATTAATCCTATTTTTTCAGATTTAGTGAAAATTTTAAGGACAATTGAGTAGGTGAGAAATGAAACAAAAGATATTATTGCATAGTTGTTGCGGGCCTTGTAGCACTCATGTAATCAATGTTTTGAAAGAAGATTATGATGTGACAATCTATTATTATAATCCCAATATTGATACTGACGAGGAGTATCAGCATAGGCTTAATGAACAGAAAAGATATTGTAAAGAAGTTGGAATAGAAGTTATAGAAGATGGCTATAACCCAGAAGAATTTTACTCTAAAGTTAAGGGACTTGAAAATGAGAAAGAGGGCGGAGCCAGATGTCCTGTATGTTTTAAGTTAAGACTTGCAAAAACAGCACAAAAAGCAAAAGAACTTGGATTTGAACTTTTTGGAACTACTTTAACTGTTAGTCCTCATAAAAATTCAATGCTTATTAATGCGATAGGCAAGCAAGTAGAAAGCGAGGAAGGGATTTCGTATTTAGAAGGAAATTATAAAAAGCAAGATGGCTATAAAAAAAGTATTGAGCTTTCTAAAAAATATAATTTATATAGACAAAATTACTGTGGTTGTGTATTTTCAAAAACACATTTAGGAGAAGATGTTGGAAGAACAAAGATTATATCAATATTATAAAGATGAAAAAGAAGGAAAGATTTCTCAAAGGGTGCTAATTTGGTGTCTTGTTATTTTGGTGGTCTTTTATGTCTTGCTTTTTATCACAAATAGTTGGTTTCAAAATAATTATAGATATGTCACAATAAACGGAACATCTATGCAACCAACATTAAATCCCAATCCTGTCAATATAAATGGAAATGATGTTCAAGATGCAGTTTATATTAAGTTGACTAGTGAAGATATTACCTATGGAGATATTATTATTATTGATAAATCAACATATAACTACAATACGTCAGTTATTAAAAGACTTTTGGCTCTTGATGGTGACCAAATCAGCATTGCAAAAGTTCATGTAGTTCAAGGTAATGATAACTATACAGAATATAGATTTATGAGAATTAAAGAGGGAAGCAGTGAAATAGAAATTGTTTATGAGGATTACATTGCTGGCTATGGCATTTGGAATAGTTATGTTCCTATACTTGATAATGAAGTTTATTATGAACCTTATTTTTATAGAATGTTTTTAGAAGATTCCCAAACAACAACACACTATGTTGAAGGAGTTGGAAATGTTAAATTTTACACTGTAATGCCAGGACAAATTTTCTATATGGGCGATAATAGGACAGGAAGTACTGATGCACGCTGGACAGGCACTGATTCTCAAGAAAATGTTATAGGGAGAGTTGTATCCATTGTTCATAATTCTACAAGTATTCAAAACAGTTTATTTTGGTGGACTGGTCGAATTAAAGAGTATTTTGCAATTGTCTTTGATGAGATAATTAAATATTTTGCTTGGACTTATTAAATTTAGTTGGAAAATTTTAAAAAGTATGCTATTATATACATATAAGGTGCAAACCGATAATTAAAAAGGAGAGGATAATGAACAAACAACAATTTATCAAAGCTTTTGCAGAAAAAGCAAACTTTACTCAAAAAGATGCAGGAATTGCTTTTGATGCTATGGCTGAAACAATCGCAGAAACTTTAAAAACTGGTGAAAAAATCCAAATCGCTGGATTCGGAACTTTTGAAATGAAAAAGAGAGCGGCTAGAGAGGGAATAAACCCTGCTACTAAAGAAAAGGTTACTATTCCTGAATGCTCTGTTCCAACTTTTAAATTTGGAAATAGTTTTAAAGATACAGTAAATAATTAGCTTTTATTTGTAAATTTCAAACAAAAACCAGTTTTTGAAAGATTTTATCTTTTGCGAACTGGTTTTTATTTATTTTATAAAAAATTGCAATTTATTATAAAAAAATTAGTTTAAGATATTGAAATATTAATTATTTTGTGCTATAATAAAATATATTAAAAAGGGGGACCTATGCTAAAGTTTTTAGATGAACTTAATATGTTTTATCATATTGAACCTTTCTCGTTGGGCATTTACAGAACAAAGTCAAAGGAAGATGCAAAAAAGATTATGAGTAAAGGACTTGTTTTAACAGGTAAAAAATCACTTGAAAATCTTTCTTTAGAAGGTGATTATGGAAACTTATGTAAAAGAGATTTTGATCCTTATTTGCAAGATGAAACTATTGTCTTAATTGCAGTCCCTAATGGAATAAATTTCCAACCAACAGCAGAAGATAATAATGAACTTGCGAACGAACTTTTTGCAATGATTGAACTTGGCAAAGACCAAGAACTTTCATCAAAAATAGCCGATAAAACAAAAGTTTTAAAAGAATATAAGCAGGGTAAAGATGGTAAAATACCTTCAAAGTTTATTTTAGGATATGTCAATGTTCAAGATGATGAACTTGTTTTGAACGGTAATTCACTTTATATCTTTTTAGATAAAGATAAAATCAAAGAGAACATTGCATCAGAAGTTAACTTGATTGATAGTATATTACGTGATGAAAACGAAGACGAAAATAATATGTAATTTTAATTTCTTTGAATATAAAGAAAATCAAAAAAATTGAAAAGACTGATAATAAATCAGTCTTTTTTCATTTGAAGATTGAACTTGACATATCCTTTTGGATAGTTACAGAGTGGACAGTTGTCCCATGCTGCTTTACTCTCATCAGCATATCCACAATTAGAGCATTCCCACAATACCCTCTCTTTTGATTTATATAAGGTTTTATTGTCAAATCTATCGGCTAAATAAAATAATTTTTTGGCATTATTATCATTTACAAAAGTTATTGCTTTGAAAATATCAGCAACTTTATTAAACCCTTCATCTCTCGCTATTTTTTCAAAATGCTTGAAAGTGTTTTTAGCTTTATATTGCTCTAGTTCTCCATAATCTCTTATACTTGCACTTAAAGATTGACTTTCAAATGGATAGCCTGATTCTATACAAACATTATCATTTGTCTTTTCTAAATATTCTAGCATAAGTTCATATATGATAGTCGCATGTGCCATTTTATTCTTTTGCATTTGCTCTAATTCTAAAGCTATAAAAGCAAAATTTTCATTTTTGGCTTTTTTTATAATAAACCCGAGTCTTGCATTATCTTGACAAATTTCTGCAAATGCTCGCACTAAATTTTCCTTTGTTGAACTTTCTTTAAATCCCATAACACTATTTCTCCTTGCTTTTTTTATTATTCCTCATAAAAAAGATATTAAACATTTGATTTTTTTTTAGAAAAATTGTAATATTAAATTAGATATATTAAAAAGGTGGTGACACTATGAAAGTAAATGATAAGTTAGAACAAACAAATGTGCACAGTTATCATTATGTTATGCTTGGATTTGCTGATTTTAAAAAGATTTTTAAAAAACTAGAAGGTCTATTGAAATTTTATCGAATAGAAAATAAAGGTAAGGAGTTTGCTAAAGAAATTATTTATGATGTTCCAAGCAATCTTTTATCAGATGCTGGTATTGTTCTTTCAAAACAATATGAAGCAAAACGAATTTATCTTAAGGTTCGTAAAATAAGCAAACTACCAGGAGAAATGAAAAGACCTAGTAAGAAATTTATTCTTGGAGAACTTGAGTCTGATATTGAACCTAGAAATTACTCTTTACAAATATCTTCCGCTATTGAAAATTCTTTTTCAACAACTTTTACGGTCGATTTAGATTCTATTGTAAAACAAACTGTTCCTAAAATTGAGATTAATATTAAATCAAATAAATATCATATTATTGGAGGGACAGGATTTAGAGCTGATTTTTTCTATGAAGTGGCAACTTATAAAGACATTAAAACAGGTAAAAAGGTTGATAGAGAAGGTGTGACTTTACAACTTTCAACTGACGAAGAATACACCCAAGAAAATAAACAGATTTTAGATTTGATTGATAGACAAATTAAAGAACTTGCTCTTTATAATCTTTCAAGATTTGAAATTGCTCAAATGCTTCTTTATCCTAAAGAAATAGAAGAAGATGAAAATCGTTTTGAAAATGAAGATGATGATAAAGAGGGGAATGAATAAGTTTTAATAGATTGTCGAGGTTAGTGTTTAAATTTTATTGATTGGTTAAAGTTGTTTTTAAATTACATATTCGAGAGATTATGTTTGAAAATAGAAGAATGTTGGTGACGGGAAAGGGTGCTAAAGAAAGCATCTTTTTTCAGGTTAACTGAAAAAAGATAAAAACTTTCGTTTTTACTAGCACCACTGGTGCTAGGCTTTCTTTAGCCGTTATTCAAAAGACATATTTTAATCAAAAATATCAATTAGTAACATAAAAAAAGGGCTTGTCACATAAATATAATTTAGTGAAATCAAAACTTAATTTTAGAACTAAATTTTGTTATGGAATAGGTGGGCTTGGTTATAGTTCAATGTCACAGACTTTGAACAGTTTTATAATGTTTTTTGCAACCGCAGTTATGGGAATTTCTGGATCTTTAGTAGGAATTGCGATAGCAATATCTTCGTTATGGGACGGAGTTAGTGACCCACTTATAGGTTATTTGTCAGATAATACAAAAAATAAGTTTTTTGGTAAAAGACTGGGTTTTATGTTCTTTGGAATATTTGTCATAGCCTTTTTAAATATTTGCATATGGTCAATGCCGGCTTCAATGCCAGAAATAGGAAAGTTTTTATGGCTTTTAGTAGGTATGCTTGCAATAGAATCAGCGAATACCTGTTTTGGAACTCCATATGCAGCACTTGCAATTGACATAGCACCTGATTATAACGAACAATCAAAGGTTCAAAGTTATAAAACTGCTTTTAATATTATTGGAATGATTTTACCAAATATATTAATGTATTTTTTCATGTCGTCAATATCTTTAAGCATTCAAACAGGTTATACGCAAATGGGCTATATAAAAATTGCTTGTATTAATTCAAGTTTGCTTATAATATTAGGACTTATAACAATTTTCTCAACTTTACATTGGACACGCAAAAATCACATTTATTCAATGGATGTTAAGAAAGAAAAATTTAGTTTTGGACAACTTTTGTCGGGATATTTTGATGTTCTTAAAAAGAAGGATTTTAGAATTGTAATTCTTGGTTATTCATTTGCTACAATTGCATCAGCATTTTTGACTTCAGTAGGTATGCACTTATTTACTTATTGTTATCATTTTTCAAGCACACAAATATCAATAGTTTTAATTTCTCTTTTTGGTGGGGCAATTGCTTCTCAGCCTCTTTGGGTATATGTATCAAAACGAATTGAAAAAAAGAGAGCATTGATAATATCATTATCAACAATAGTGTTTGGTATATTTTTGACAGTTATAACATTTTTATTTAGAGATTATTTATCAAATCAAGTGATGTTTTATTTAGCAATTCCTTGTTTAGTTTTTTGCGGAATTGGTGCTGGTGCCATGTATTCACTGCCGTTTTCAATGTATGCTGATGCTGTCACATTAGAGATGTTTAAAACTGGACAAAATAATGCGGGTGCATATACAGGCTACTTTACTTTTAGTTATAATTTGGCAAATTCGGTTGCTCTATTAATTATAGGATTTTTGCTTGATTTTATAAAATTTGATTCAACTCAACCAGTTCAAGCAATGTCAGTTCAAAATGGACTTGGCTGTATTGTATTTTTTGGTTGCACAATCTTTTTATCTTTAGCAATTATGGTTTTTTCAAAGTTTTCTATCAAACGGTCAGATGTATTAAAAGTTCAATTGTTAAATACAAAAAAGAAAGAAAAATGATAAAAAATTAATACAATTTTAAATTATTTAGAATTTATAGAATGATTTTGCAAATAATAAAATCATGAAAAAATTGCGAGTTTTGATTTTAATAATTTTTATAGGAATAGGTCTAGTTTTATCTGGATGTGGAGAAAAGACTTTTGCTTATTCTCGTATCTATAGAGATGATTATTTGACGGGTGGAGATTTGAATTTTAAATATGATGAACGCACTCATACAGCATATTTTGGTGGAGAAAATCAAGTTGTTCAATACTATGAACCTGACATTGCAAAAGGCTGGAAAGATGCAGGTTGTAGAATAGGAATAAAGATTTATCTGCCTAGTGATGTAGAGGATTATCAATCAGGACAAGTAGAGATTAATGGGAATAAACTTGAAAATGATAAGATAGTAAATGAGGAAGGTGGGTATTTACAATTATTCCCTTTAGTAAGTGAAAATGAACAAGACTTTCAAATTAAAATCATATGGCAAGATGGAACCCAAGAACAAAATTATTATGTTTATATTGAAAAAGGAACGATTTTTATGGGAAAATAAAATTTTTATAAATAAATTTATCAAATTGTTTGTGTTTAATAAAATAAAAAAACGAAGAAACGTTCAATTTCTTCGATATTATCTAATGGTTGCCTCAAGGGGAACCATACCCTAAAAATCTGACGATTTTCAGGGAACCCGTAACGAACCCAGGGGTTCGATTCCTTCTATATAAAATAAAAAAACAAAGAAATAATATACTTTCTTCGTCTTAATTTATTGGTAGCCTCAAGGGGAATCGAACCCCTGATTCCGCCGTGAAAGGGCGATGTCTTAACCGCTTGACCATGAGGCCATATATCAAAAAAGGGAGTGTTTTTGATACTCCCTTATTATAAATGAAAATTTTATTGTTGTCAAGTGTTTTATTTAAAAATTTTTATTATTTTATACTTTTTTTGTAACTTTTGCTATTCTACGTTAGTTTCTTTATCATTTTTATCATTTTTTGTTTCTATCGAAATTGCTTTACTTGTTGATACTTTATTTTGTATTCTTTTTTCTGGAAAGTATAAATATAAATCTTTATATGTTTTATACCATCTATCTTCTTTTTTCCGAGTAAAATATTCCCACAAAGATGTGAATGCAAATATAATAACAAGCATTACTAACGCAAACATCCACCATTGAAATTCTGGAAGTTCAACAGGCCCATGAACTAGATACATTGCGTTTGGACTTGGCAACCCGCCCAAAAAGAAAATTAATTCTACAATACCACCAACAACTCCACAACTTAATAGTCCTAAAGTATAAGGAACTAAATTGTAAACATTAATCTTTAGATATCCACCAACAAATAACCACAGACATCCAACAAGCATACAACTATGTGAGAAAGCAGATTGCAATGTCGTCCAATCATTAAATCCAGGAGGTGTAACAAAAAGGGTGATAAGTGAACCAAATGTTCCACCATAAGCTACAAAAGTCGCCATGTTTTTAAAGAATTTTGATTGTTTATTACTCCACAAACTGACTGCTAATAATAAATACATCATATAATTGCAAAAATATATAGGGAATAATTGATTGTCATAAGCATTTCCAACACCACCGTTTGTAAAGAAGGTTGTGTACATGGTTGAAATATGCATAAAGAAGCATAAAAATGCCCAAAAAAGTAAGAATGTATTTTTATATTTTTGACTTTTTATAAGATGTGCTCCGAATAAAATAAGCCCAATTGTTAGTAGTGAAAATATTATATATAAAATATGTTCTGTGCTATACATAAAAAATCTCCTTAACTAAATAATAACATATTATTTTACATAAATCAATAGAGATTTAAATAATAATTAAAACATTATTAAAGCTGATTTCTTGCAACAGCACAAGCATAAACATTTCTTGCTCCAACAAACAATGATGCACAAACTTCTATTGTTGCAGAGGTAGTGATTATATCATCAACAATTAATACATTCTTGTTTTTAATTTGTTTTTTGTCTGTTAAAATAATGCTATTTTGCAAATTTTCTTGTCGTTCTTGATAATTTAATATTTTTTGATTTTTTGTTAGGACATTTTTGCATAAAATATCAGCAACAGGTTTTGAAGAGATTTTCCCAAGTTCATCTGCTAAAAGTTTTGCCGGATTATATCCTCGTTTTTTAATAGTCTTTTCATGTGAAGGAACGGGAACGATTATATCATAATCCACATTATCTTCAATCAATCTTTGATGAATAAGTTTAGCAAAAGGTTCGGCTAGATATCTAGCATTGTCACTTTTAAATTTTAAAAGAGCTTGTCTAACCATGTTTTTGTAGTTTAAAGGGCAGTGGCAACTATCAAAATGCCTTTTATGTTCTTTGCAATGGTCACAAATGATATTACCTTCTTTTATTTTAGTGTCACATTTTTGACATCGATTTCCATTATTAAAAATATCATCTTCTAGACAGGAATCACAGAAAAACTTGGTAAAGTCAGGTATATCTTTACCGCATAAAATACATTTTATTTTGCTAGGGAAAATCATTTCTAAAATTTTATCTTTTAATGTGATTAATTTTGTTTTTATTGTCATATGTTCTCTTTAATTAAATAATTCTTTAATTTTTTTGTCTGAAGATATAATAAGGTCTTTGAGTAATGTAAATCTTTGAACTGTATAGTTATTTGAAACCATTCTCTTTAAATTTTTTTGTTCGCCAACAATTACGACCATTTTTTTAGCCCTAGTTACAGCGGTATAAATTAGATTTCTGGTTAAAATCAAACTTGGTCCTGCTATTGCGGGTATTATAACAACATCAAATTCAGAGCCTTGACTTTTGTGAATTGTTATAGCATAGGCAAGTGAAAGTTGATTAATGTCAGTTCTTGGATAAATACAACGCCTTCCATCTTCAAACATAACAACCATTTCGTTTGTTTGAAAATCAATCATTTCTATAAAACCAATATCACCATTAAAAACGCCTTCGCCTTCTTCCTCAATAAAGCCATTTATTTTTTTCCAAACAAGATTATAGTTGTTTGTTGTTTGCATAACTTTATCACCAACTCTAAAAATATTTTCTCCGACAGGCAATTCAAGTTTAGTTACAGATGGGGGATTTAAACTTGCTTGTAAGGCTCGATTAAGGTTTGATATTCCGCACACACCGGCTTTTAAAGGTGCAAGCACTTGAATTTGATTGCTGTCAAGTCCTGTATATTTTGGAAGCCGTTTAACAACCATATCAACTATTGAATTTTTTATACTTTCTAAATCGCTTTTTTCTTCAAAGAAGAAATCTTTAGACGAATTATTGATAAAGGGCATTTTCCCAGAGTTAATAAGGTGAGCGTTAGTTATAATCAAACTATCATCACTTTGCCTAAAGATTTTTGTCAGCATGGATACGGTTATAACTCCGCTTTTTAAAATATCATCTAAAACATTTCCTGCACCAACACTTGGAAGTTGGTCTTTATCTCCAACGAGAATAAGTTTGCAATCTCTAGGAAGTGCTTTGCAAAGATGGTTCATAAGAGCAACGTCAACCATTGACATTTCATCAACTATAACAACATTTGTCTTAAAAGTATTATTTTCGTTATAGACAAACCTGCTATTTAATGCTAAATCGCCACTTGCAACCTCCAATGCTCTATGTATGGTTTTAGCCTCTTCACCAGTGCTATCACTCATACGTTTAGCAGCTCTGCCGGTTGGTGCTAAAAGCATAAATTTAAGTTTGTGTTCTTTCAAAATTTCAATTATACATTTTATTATTGTTGTTTTTCCAGTTCCTGGTCCACCAGTTATGACAGAAACACCACTATTTATAGCATTTATGATTGCGTTCTTTTGCTCTTCATGAAAAAGAATATGATTTTTTTCTTCAAAATGTAAAATTTCATCTTCTAAATCATATTTTTCTGTTATTTGTGAGTTATTAAGCAAGGTTATTTTTTGAGCGACTGAAGTTTCGTAGAAATAATATTTGGATAATATTACTATTTCAGTTTCATGATGCCACATTACAAGAACAGTTTTATCAAGCGTAAGTCCGTTTAATGCATCATCAAACAAATCTTTATTTACATCTTGGTCAAGTTCAAGAAGGGTTGAAGCATTTGATAAAAGCATATTTTTAGGTAAAAACGTGTTTCCCGTTTTTTCAACAGATTATGTAATAGAATAAATCAGTCCAGCTCTTGCACGATATTCGCTATTTTTGGGTATGCCTAAAGAAGAAGCGATTTTATCGGCGGTTAAAAATCCAATACCATCAATATCTTCTACAAGTCTATAAGGATTATTTTTTACTATATCAATAGTTTTTGCACCATAAACATCATAAATTTTTAAGGCCATATTAGTTGTAATATTATACTTTTGTAAAAACATAACAGAATTTTGAAGTTTTTTAAGTTCCTTAAATTTGTCGCCAATTTCAAGAGCCTTTTTCATGCTTATATTTTTTACTTCAGCAAGTGAAGACGGGCTCATTTCAATTATATCAAAGGTTTGTTTGCCAAAATGTTTTACAATATTTTTTGCAGTTATTGGTCCAACACCTTTTATAAGCCCTGAAGAAAGATATTTTTCAATTCCGGAAAGGGTGGTTGGAAGGACAACTTCATAAGAGTTGAAAGAAAATTGATAACCATATTTAGAATTGTTGACATATTCGCCTTCCAATGATAAATTCTCACCAATGTTAGCATTGATGAGTTTACCTACGCACACGACAGGTGTTGTTTTAAAATCTATAACAAAAACGGTATAACCATTTTGTTCGTTTCTAAAAATGATTTCTTCTATAGGTCCTTCTATTTGCATAATTATATTTTAATATCAAATGCTTTTAAAATCAAGCAAAAAAAGTTGCATTTCAATATTTTTTTATTTATACTATTATAGAGAGTAGAAAAAAATGAAAAGAGCAGAAAAATTAATCGAGATTGAATCATTATTAGAAAATTTAATGAAAAGTCGCAGAGATGGAAGTATATTGAGAATGAAAATTTTATTTTTTTGTTCAATTTATGAAAATCTTTCTGTGAGTATGATAATAGAGAAGTTGGGTATTAAAAAGACAAATTTTGCACTAATGACAAAAGACCTTGAGAAAGACGGTTGTTTGATTATTAAAAAATCAAGCATGGATAAACGATGTCATCTTGTTGAACTTACACAAAAGGGGAAAGAAGAACTTGATAGATATTTAAAAGAGTTTGATAAGGCTTTAGGGCCTACTTCTCCTGATGTCGATTATGCAGTTGAAGTCTTGAGTAAATTTTTGAATAAACTTGTTTAATCTTTTAATGTTTAGATTTGCAATTTATAAATAATTTAGTTGAAAGATAAAAAATAAAACTAATAAAAGTAAAAATTATAATTATAAAAGATTAATATTATAAAAGATTAATTATTTTATATATAATTTTCATATATAAATAATAAATATAGGAGTTTATTATGCTTAAATTTTATAATTCTCTTTCAAGAGAGAAAGAGAAATTTGTTCCACATGATAGGGAAATCGTTAAAATGTATTCTTGCGGGCCAACAGTTTATATGCGACCACATATTGGCAATATGCGAGCATATCTTTTTATGGATAACATACGAAGGGTTTTGAAATATAATGGCTATAAGATAGAAGGAGTTATGAATATCACAGATGTTGGACATCTTACAAGTGATGCTGATGAGGGTGAAGATAAAATGCTTCTTGCAAGCCAAAGAGAGAAAAAAACACCTTGGGATATTGCCAAATATTATACTGATTGTTTTATGAAAGACGTCAAAAAACTCAATGTCGATCTTCCCGAACATATTTGTCCTGCTACATCAGTTATAGAAGAAATTATTAGTTTTGTCAAAGAACTTTTAGATAAAGGATTTGCATATGAAACAAGCAAAGGAATTTATTTTGATATTACTAAATTTGCTGATTATGGAAAACTTGGCATGGACGTTAATAGTAAAAAAGCAGGCGCAAGAATTGCCGTTGATGACGAAAAGAAACATCCAGCAGATTTTGCCCTTTGGATTAAAGCACCGAAAGAGCATATCATGCAATGGTCAAGTCCTTGGGGAATGGGTTATCCGGGTTGGCACATTGAATGTTCAGCAATAGGAAAAAAATATTTAGGTGATTACATTGATATTCATACGGGTGGAATAGATCACAAAACAATTCATCATGAAAATGAAATCGCTCAAAGTGATTGTCTTGAAGGTCATAAGGTTGTTCATTTTTGGATGCACCTTGAGTTTTTGCAGATTGACGGCGGCAAAATGAGTAAAAGCCAAAACAATATATTGACAATAGAAGATTTAGAAAATAATGGTTTTAGTGCAGAGGACTTTCGATTTTTCTATTTCAATGCTCATTATTCAAAACAACAAAACTTTACTTATGATTCTCTTCTTGCATCTAAAAATGCTCTTAAAAACTTTAAATTGGCAGTTGGCGAACATAAAAAGTCGAGCGAAAAACTTTCACAAGAAAAAATTAATGAATATGAAAAAGAATTTTTAGAATCTATTAATGATGACCTTAACATGCCAAAAGCACTTGCAGTATGTCAAAAACTTTTAAAAGAGAAGAAGAGTCAAGATGTATATAACCTTATTTTAAAATTCAATCAAATTTTAGGGTTAAATTTTTGTGAAGAGGAAAAAGATTTGCCACAAGAAATAAGGGATTTAGCGGAGAAACGTTGGCAATCTAAATTAGATAGGGACTATCAAACCGCTGACCAGTTAAGACAAGAACTTTTAGAAAAAGGTTATGTAATCAAAGATAGCAAAGATGGCTACAAAATTCAACTAAAAGATTAAATAATCATAATTAAAATATAAAAAAATTAATTAAAAACAAGAATTAAAAGAAATGAAATCATATAAAAATTACGATTTCATTTTTTTATAAATAACACTTTTTTATAAACAATATTTTTTATAAACAACATTGAAAAACTTATAGATAAATATTGAAAATTTATAACAAATGTGATAAAATGTATATGATTAAAAAAGGAGATAAAATGGAAATTAAAATAAAAATGAAAAGCACTTTAGCAGGTGAAAAAGGGTGCTATTCTAAAGAAGAAGTTGCACAAAAGGTTAGAGAGATAATAGAAGGCTATGGTGTCAATGCTGATTATAAATATGGGCAAAAGACTTTTAATGAAATATTAATAAATGAGATTTCAAATGAATATGCAAATATTATTCCTAGAGATTTTGATTATGATTTTAACCGCTTGGTTGCTGGACTTATGGGTGGAACATGCTATATGCCAGATACTTTTGAAAAACTAAATCAAAAACCAAATGAAAATATTTTAAGAATTGCAGATACGGTTGAAAACAATGGACATCATTCAACCTTTGGTCATTCTTATTTAACTTTAGAAATTACAGGATTGCCAAAGGCTTTAGCCATGATACTTAATAATGAGCATGAATATAACACAAGTGAAAAATCAGCAAGATACACTGTGATGAAAGATATAGAGCCAGCACAAAATGCTCTTTATAATAAGTGGGTAGGAATTTTTGAACGTAAAATTCAAGAAAAGTATCCAAATGGTTGTAACAACTTTTTTGATGCTAATGGCAAGAAAGCACACAAACTTGCTCAAGAAAATGCTAGGTATATGATTTCCGTATTCACTCCTACCAATATGGTTTACACGACTAGTTTTAGGCAACTTAATTATATTTGTCATTGGATGGAAAAACAGATAGATAAGCCAACAAATAAATTTTACGAAACCTTAAAAAACGATATGATGCAGTTTGTTAACTTCTGTAAAGAAAATAAATTATATTCAGAAAAATTATCAGACGGAAAGGGGAGAGATTTTTCATTATTTGGTGACCCAATTTTAAAGACTGAATTTTCATCAAGTTATCAATGTGCTTATAAAATGAGTTTTGCCGCTCTTGCACAAAAACAACGTCATAGAACAATTAATTATCATATTAATAATTTAAAATTCGTTAACGATTTTGAAAAAAATACTGAATTTTATTTGCCACCAATTATTAAAGATGACCCAAAACTTGTTGAAGAGTATTTGCGAGATATTTCGTCAGTCGCATGGGCTTTACCACAAGGAACTATGATTGAGGTTGTTGAACGTGGGACCTATGAGAATTTTATCTTGAAAACTAAAGAAAGGTTGTGCGTTATGGCTCAAAAAGAAATTCGTGATATAACGAGGGAGCAAGCAACCGCATACCTTAAGGCATTAAAAGAAGATAGAGCAAATTGTAACGATGAAAGTTTATTGCCTATTTATGATAAATATATTGATGAACTTTCTTTGCGCTACTCAAAAGCAAGATGCACTGCAGGCTATAAATGTAATTCACCTTGTGGATTCAAAGAAGGGGTCGAATTAAGAAGTGACGTTTAATTTTAATTAAAATATGTTATAAAAAAATACGGAATTTTCCGTATTTTTTTGCACAATATTCTTAAGTTTTTATTTGATTTATTTAAGTTTAACAGTTGCGCCAGCTTCTTTAAGTTTAGCTTCGATTTCTTTAGCTTCTTCTGCTGGAACGTTTTCTTTAATAGCCTTTGGAGCACTTTCAACTAATGCTTTAGCTTCTCCAAGACCAAGTCCAGTAATTTCTCTAACAACTTTGATTACAGCGATTTTGTTTGCACCAACTTCAGCAAGTTCAACAGTAAATTCTGTTTTTTCTTCAGCAGCTGGAGCAGCAGCAGCTGGAGCAGCAGCTACAGCAACAGGGGCAGCAGCAGAAACTCCAAAAGTTTCTTCAAGTTCTTTTACAAGTTCAGAAACTTCTAAAACACTCATAGATTTAATTTCTTCAACTAATTTTTTAATATCAGCCATTTTAAATTCCTCCTAAATATTTTTTATTTTTATATTTTTATAAATTTTTACATTGTTCAAAATTATTTTGTAGCAATAGCATTCAATGCTATTGTAAGCCCTTGAACAGGGGCATTGAGAACTCTTGCAAGTGCAGAAACAGGTGCATTGAGAGTTCCAAGTAATTTGGCAATAAGAACTTCTTTGCTTGGAAGTTTTGCCAAAGATTCAATTTCCTTGCCTTCAACGAAGTTACCATTAAGTAAACCAAATTTTACGGTTAATTTCTTTGTTTTTTCAGCAGTTTCGCAAGCAATTTTTGCACCACTTACTTCGTCATCATAACTGAAAGCAACCGCACTAGTGCCATGAAGATATTCTTCAGCACCCTTGATTCCAAGTTCGCCAAGTGCAAGGAGCAAAAGTTTGTTTTTATAAACTTTGTATTCAGCACCGTTCTTTTTGAAGTTACGACGCATTTCAGTATCTTCAGCAACGGTTAATCCATTATAGTCAACAAAAGTGACAGATTTAGATTTTGAAAGTTTATCTTTTATTTCTTCAACAATCTGTTTTTTTGCTTCTAAATTAGCACTCATGAAATCTTTTCCTCCTTTTAAATTTAAGAATATTGTGAGAAAAAATAAAATCTCTATGCCTTCAGGAAAAAAGACATAGAGATGGAAAACCAAACTATATAACTTCTTTCCTCGGCAAGCACACGCATGGTGTTTATGTTTTCACACTTGCTGTCTATGGACAAGATTTTATTTTAACGATAATATTATACACATAATATTTTAGTTTGTCAACATTTTTTATCAAATATTTTCATTTAATTTCAATTTTTTATTTTATTATAATTTATTGCTTAAAAATTATGTTTTAAAAAATAGTTTTTAATACCAATTTATTACATAAAAAGACAAAATAAAACTCTAGATTTTGAGATTTCTTTATTTTTAGAGTTATTATTTTTTTTAATTGTTTTATTCATTCTCACCTTGATTTTCTTCAAGTTGTTTAAGTTTTGAGAAAAGTTTTTCACCATTAGATTCTTTTTGTTCTTGCATTTGTTCCAACTCTTTTTTTCGTGCCTCAATTATTTTGGTTTCAAGATTTTTGTCGTTAGTAAACATTTCATTAGGTAAATATTTTGCAAGTTCAGGCTCTTTTGCCACTGCTTCTATTATTGGTTGATATAATGTATCGTAATAAGTTTTAGTTAAATCACTTATCATTGTTTTTCTTTTGTCATTTGGTAATGTAACTGCCACTCTCGCAAAACTAATTTCAGATTGTAAGTTTACTAAGTGTTCAGAAAATTTTTCCCAGTCTTTGCCTTTTATTTTGCCAAGTTCAACACCATCTTCTGAAAGAAGTACTCGATCAGAGATTATATCTCCCTCACGGCATACACCAATCATGAAAGGGTATGTTGCCTGTGCATTTTCTAAATATTTATATTTAGAATCTATATTCATTTCAAAAAAACCTGAATCCCAATCTTCCTTTATAAGTTTTAAAGTCCTTTCATCTATTTTATACATATAAATTTCCTCCTAACATAAAAAAAGTATAACATTAATCTAGTTGAAAGTCAATATATAAAACAAAAATATTGATTTTAAACTATTTAATTGACATAAATAAAAATTTGTTTTATTATATTTATAAAATTTAACAAGGAGAGATTATGGACTATAATTTTAAAGACATAGAAAAAAAATGGCAAGATAAATGGTTTTATGAAAAGTCATTTAAGGCAATAGATTTTCATCCAACGAAACCAAAGTATTATGTTTTATATGAATTTTATAACATAAGCGGGAATTTGCATATGGGACATCTTAAAGGGACTATACCTGCTGATGCACTTGCAAGATTTAAACGTTTTAAAGGTTACAATGTTTTATTCCCAATAGGCGGTGATGCTTTTGGGCTTCCTGCTGAAAATGCTGCTATAAAAACAGGTATAAATCCTCATGATTTTGTCGAAAATGGTTTGAATAATGTTATAAATCAATCAAGAAAACTTGGTCTTTCATTTGACTATGATAGAACAATTTGCACTAGTGACCCAGATTATTATAAATGGACTCAATGGATTTTCTTGCAATTATTTAATCACGGAAAGGCATATAAAGAGAAATCAAAAGTCAACTTCTGTCCTCATTGCAATACCGTTCTTTCAAATGAAGATAGTCAGGGTGGCAAATGTGATAGATGTGGAAGCGAGGTTGTTCAAGAGGTTCGCTGGAGTTGGTTCTTAAAAATGAGAGAATATGCTGAAAAGTTACTTGGCAATATTGATAGAATCAATATGGCAGAAAATCTTAAAGAAGCACAAAGAAATTGGATTGGTAGAAGCGAGGGGACTCAAATCACATTCCAAATATTTAATGATAATGATGAAAATATCGGCTCTCTTGATATTTTTACAACTTGTGTTGAAACAGTTTATGGTATAACCTTTGTTGCTTTGGCTCCAGAAAATGAATTGCTTGACAAATTAAAATCTAATATTAAAAATTGGAATGAAATAGAAGAATATCGTAAGAAAACTGCTTTAAGAACTGAATTTGACCGTTTAAGCGACCAAAAAGACAAGACAGGTGCTAAAATAGAAGGAATTTATGTTGTTAATCCAATTAATAAGGCAAAAGTTCCTGTATTTACAGCAGATTTTGTATTGGCTGGCTACGCAACAGGAGCAGTTATGGCAGTGCCATCTCATGACCAACGTGACTATGAGTTTGCTCAAAAATTTAATATACCTTGTATTCAAGTTATAGAAGGCGATACAAGCAAATGTGCTGTTGAGAAAAAAGAATATCTTTCTAAAAACAGCAAAATGATGAACTCAGGCGAATTTGATGGTATGAATGTCAAAGAAGCAAAGACTAAAATTGCTCAAAAATTGATTGATATGGGGGTTGCAGAAAGAAAAGTAAATTATAAAATGACTGACTGGGCTTTCAATCGTCAAAGATATTGGGGAGAACCATTCCCTATTGTGCTTTGTCCACACTGCGGAGAGGTTGCACTTGATGAAAAAGACTTGCCTTTAATTTTGCCACAAGTAAAAGATTACTTGCCAAATGAAAAAGGTGACTCGCCTTTGTCAAAAGCAACTGATTGGGTAAATTGCAAATGTCCTAAATGCGGACGTGAAGCAAAGAGAGAAACTGATACTTTGCCAAACTTGGCTGGTTTAAGTTGGTGTTGGCTTCGCTATATTGACCCACATAATAATGAAAAACTGGCTGACTTTGAAAAATTAAAATATTGGGGAAGTGTTGATTGTTACACGGGCGGAACTGAACACATAACTCGTCATGTTTTATATGCGTTTTTCTGGCAAAACTTTTTATATGAAATTGGTGCTGTTCCAACTCGTGACCCATTTATTCGCAAAATGGGTAGCGGACTTATTCTTGATAGTGAAGGTAAAAAGATGAGCAAGAGTTCTGCAAATGGTGTTTCTCCTTTAGAAGTTATTGATAAATATGGAACTGATGTTGCAAGAATACACGTTCATTTCTTGGGAGGATATGAGGACAACACTCCATGGACTTATGACGGAATAAATGGCATCACGAGTTTTCTTGATAGGGTTTGGTCATTGCAGGATATGATTAAGGGCGAAGAAATATCAAATGAGCATATTTACGAACTATCTATTCTCAATAAAAAACTTTGTGAAGATTATGAAAATCTTAAACTGAACACTGCAATCTCTGCTCTTATGATTTTTGTGAAGAAAGTAAAAGAAGACGGCTTTATCACAAGAGAGGAATTAAGACAATTCTTAATCTTCTTAAATCCTTTAGCGCCTCATATTACAAGTGAAATGTTTGAGAGGGTGTTTAAAAAGCAAATTCTTGACCAAACTTGGCCTAGTTATGATGAGAAAAATCTTGTTAAATCAAGTGTTGAAATAGCAGTTCAAGTAAACAGCAAAATGGTTGCAAAAGTAAACATAGATACATCAAAATCTCAAGAAGAAATATTATCGCAGGTTAAAGAAGAGGAGAAAGTTAAGAATGCAATCATAAACAAAAACATTGTAAAAGAAATTTATGTTCCAAATAGACTTGTAAACTTGATTGTTAAATAAATATATCATAAAATAAATTAAAAATAAATAAAGATGAATTTTATTATATTTAATAATTCATCTTTTTTAATATTTCAATAAAAAATAAAATAAAAAAATAAAAAAATAATAAATAGAAAAAAATAAAATTTTATATTTTAATTAATATATAAAATATTTAATATTTAAAAAGGTTATAAATTAAATTTATTTATTTTTTATATTTAATATTTATTATTAATTAATCAATTATAATAAAAAAGCTTACAATTAAGTAAGCTTTTGTTGTTTGTTATTTGTTATCATCATTGTCGTCTGTGTCGTTTTTGTTTTCTTCTTCAATTTTTTTCTTAATGCTTTCTAAAAATTCTTGGAAATCTGCATCGTCGTCATCAATATCATCAGCATTTGTTTCTTCTACAACTTCTTCTTGAGTTACTTCTTTAGCATCAGTTTCATCTGTTTCGCTTTCTTCATTTTCTCCAGATGTTTCTTCTATTGTTTCATTTGTTTCAACTGCATCACTATTTTCTTCATTTTTGTCAGCAATGTTATCTTCAATAGTGTCTTGACTTTGTGTTTCCATTGATACAACATTTTCATCTTTGACTTCATTATTTTCGTCAACAGCATTTTCGTCTTTTGCATCTTCAATTTGAGCAGGGGTTGTGTGTTCAAGTTGTTTTCTTTCTGAATCCTTTAAAAGTTTAATTTTAGCCTCTTCTTCAGCAAGTTGATTAAGTTCTTCTGCACTATAATCTTGATTTTCTTCTACAACTTCTTCTTCCTCTTCTTCAACAAATTTATCTTTATTTTTGTTGTAAAGAGCTTTTGCGATAAAGATAATCATGCAACAGATAAATACAGAAATCAAAATAGCAATGATAAGACTTAAAACATCGTCATTTCTAAATCCATCCAAGAAACTTAAAATTAAGTAAAGCCAAGCAACCATAGCGATGAATGGTGTTGCTAAACAAAGTGAAATAGCCTTTAAGAAAGATTTAAGTTTTTTGCCATACTTATAAGCAAGAAAAGTTGTTGCTATAGAAATAGCTGAAAACACGATTCCGACAACCATAGCTGCGATTTGTGATGCTGTCATATATTCAAACATACCTATCCTCCATTTAACTACTATAATAATAACACATAAAATTTACTTTGTCAAGATTGTTTTTATTATTATTTAGAAAAATTGTTTTGAAATTTAAGATTTGTTGGTTATACTATATTATAGGTATGAAAGAAAAAAATATTAAAATTATCATCATAATTTTATTTTCAATAGCAGGACTGCTTACAATAGGTGGAATTCTGACCGCCTTTTTGTTAAATTATAATCAATATAAGCCTGCACAAGTTCAAATTTTAGATGACGGACAAAATATCTATGTTTCGACAGAATTAAATGATAATTATTCTCTTTATAGATTTGTTTTTAAAGATAATGATGGTAATGAAATTATAATTGATAGTGAAAAAAATACTTTATCGGTTGAAGAATTAATTAATCAAGGCATTAAAATAGGAACTTCATATGAAGTTACAACTTGTTATTTAAGTGAAAACTCTGGGAATAATAGTTTATATAGTGATAGCATACCTTGGACTTGTTATACATATTTAGCTTCTCCAACTTTGCAATATGATGAGAATAACAACTTATTAAAATGGGATAGTGTAGATAATGCAGATTATTATCAAGTATTTTTTAATCATAATGAAAGTGAAAACTTTGTCAAAGTTGAAACAAACTCAATATGTTTAACCGAATTTGATAGTGGAAATAGGACATTCTATGTCATTGCTTATTCAAATGACAATAGTTATAGACCAAGTATAAAATCAAATGAATTAAATTTGGACGTTGTTAGACAATTCAAAGAATTTAATAGTGTTAGGCTTGAAGGTAATGACTTAATTATAACAGGTGAGGAACTTTTAGAAAAAATTTTAATATATATAAATGATGAAACAGCAAAGGAAGTTGTGGATTTTCAAATAGAATATGATGAAGAAGAAAATTTATATACTTTTACTATAGATATTAAAACAATTTTGCCTCAACCAAGCGGATTTGATATTATTGGTGCTTCTCCTGCAACAATAGACGAATACAATGTATTTACAGGAGATATTGTTTATGTTCGTATAGAAACGCAAGAAATATAATTATAAAATAAAAAATCTTAATTAAATAAATTATAAAATTTTATTTATTAAAAATTTAAAGTAATATTATTAAAAATATTAAGACATACTATTTGCAAAAGGAAATAGCTATGTCTTATTTTAATTTAAAAAAGAAAATTAGTGAAATAAAGACTACTTTAAATGAAAGTAGTGATTTTTCATATCGTTGTTATAAGAAAAATGGACAAGAACTTGGTTTCGTTTTTTTGAAAAGTATTATAGACCAAAATCTTTTATCAGAAGCTGTATTTATGCCTCTACAGACTTTTGATGAGAAAATAACAATTAAAAGTTTAATACATAACATTATCAAATGTGCAGATGTAAAAAAGATAAAAGAAGAAGATATTATAAAAGAAATTTTAGATGGTCGAGTAGTTATTATAACAAATTTTTCAAAAGAAATCATATCTATAGATTTGTTTAAATTTCCGTCACGTATTCCTTCAGAGCCTCCAACATCTCCAGTTATTCAAGGTCCTCGTGAAGGTTTTGTAGAAGATATGCAAACCAACTTGACATTGCTTCGAAGGAGGCTTAAAACTGAAAATCTAGTATTTAAAACTTATAAAATAGGTTCTCAAACACAAACGAAAATAGTTGTTGCTTATCTTAAGGGAATTGCAAATAATAAGGTTGTTGAACAAGTAGTAAGAAAAATAAAATCAATAAAAACTGATGGAATAGTTGATTCATATTATATTCTATCTTATCTAGAAGAACGTCCTAATTCTTTATTTAAACAGATAGGCAATGCTGAAAAACCTGATATAGTTACTGCTAAAATGCTTGAGGGAAGGGTTGCACTGATTGTTGATAATTCTCCAATTGTATTGACAGTTCCTTTCGTGTTAATTGAAGATTTACAAAACAGTAATGATTATTATACAAATCATCATTATTCAAGTTTTGTTCGAGTAATAAGGCTTTTAGGGCTTTTGATTGCTCTTGTTGCTCCAGGCATTTACCTTGCCTTGCAGATTTATCATTATAATATTTTACCACTAAATTTTTTGATAACAATTGCTGATACAACTCAAGGGCTTCCATTTACACCATTTTTAGAAATTTTATTTATTTTTCTATTGTTTCAAATTCTTTATGAAGTCAGTTTGCGACTTCCAAGTTATTTAGGGCTTGCGACTTCTGTTGTAGGGGCTTTAATTTTAGGTGATACTGGAGTTAAAGCAGGTCTTATTTCTCCACCGGGAGTTATTATTGTGGCTCTTTCCAAAATTGCTCTCTATACAATTCCAGAGCAGGCTTCTCAAGTGACTATTTTGCAAATAATTTTTATTATTTTAGGTGGCTCATTGGGACTTATTGGTATAGTGTCAGGATTTGTATATTTTCTAAATTACTTAAATGAACTTGATAGTTATGGAACTCCATATCTTGCACCTTATAGTCCAAGAATACCTCAAGACCTTAAAGATGCAATTTTTACAAGCCCTGTAGGAGATTTAAAACAGCGACCGAAAACATTTTCACCAACTAAAAAGGAGAGATTATGAAGGAAATAAAGGAGCATACAATTTCTGCAAGGCAAGCATGTGTAATTATTGTTATGTGTATTTTTGCAAATAAGATATTGCTTTTGCCATCTCTAATGTATGAAAAATCAAAAGCAGATGCAATTTTTGCAATACTGATTTTATTTGCACTTGACTTAATTGTCTTGCCAATATTTTTCAAATTAAAACAACTTTTTCCAAACGAAAAGTTATATAATATTTTATCAAGAAAAATAAGTCCTTTTTTGACGAAATTGATTTATTTAATTTTTAGTGCTTATTTTATGTTTAAAGCACTTTTGGTTTTTAGTGTCACTTATGTTTATTTTAAACAACAAATTTATCAAGATGAATTTCTCTTTCTTGCAATAATTGCATTTATTCCTGTGATAAATCATGCGACAGCCGTAGGATTGCGTTCTTTTGCTAGAAGCATAGAACTTTTGTTTTCGATTGTATTGCTAGGATTTATTGCTTGTTTGGCTTTTTCGCTTTTTACACAGTTATCTATGCCTATATTCTTTATAAGTAATGCTAAAAATTTTTTCACCACTATTTATGAGCATACCTTTGCCTTTGGGGATTACATATTTTTATTTTTAATTATAGATAAAATTCAAATAAAAAAAGGTCAAGAGAAAAATTTTTATTTTTATTCACTATTAGGTATGGGGTTAATATTGGCTTTATTTTTCCTTTTTTATTCTAAATATCAAATCACTTCATTTATGCACAATAATGCACTTGCAGATATATTAGTTTTTTCAGTGCAGTTTAATGCAATTGGAAGACTAGATATAATAGCAATGCTAACTGTGATGGTTATAACATTATTTCAACTTGAAATTTACAACTACGCATTTAGCGAGAGTTTCTTAAGTTTATTCCCGAAACTTAATGTTTATTATTCAATTGCCGTATTTGATATCTTATTTGCAATTTTATATTATATTTTTATCGGTAAGTATGAAATATTGGTTGGTTCGTCTGATATTTGGTCGCCAGTTCCAGCAATATTTATTAATTATATAATACCACTAATTTGTCTAATCATAATTTTAATAGAATTACATTTAAAAAAGAGAAAGAAAAAAGATCAAACTTATTTATCAAATAAAAAATAGAATTTAGCAAACGAGAGGTTAAAATGAAAAAGTTTTTTAAAGGTTGCTTAAAAAATCCTATGGTTATTGTTTTTATATTGATTCTTATCTTTTTTATGCCAATTGCAATATATTCGCCGGGAGAAAATAAAAATAGAGGTGTTGTAACTGCTGTAGGCATAGATAAGGTGGATGAGTTATATGAAGTTTCGTTATTGACTTTTATTCCTACAGCAAATCAGACATATAAAGATACAAATTCAGTGATTTCTGGAAAAGGGAAATCGGTTGCAGATGCTATTTACAAAGCCCAAATTGCTATGGGAAGAAAGGTAGGGCTTGCTCATGCAAAGACAACTATAGTAAACGAGGAACTTCTTAAAGAAGATGTTGCAACTCATATTGACTATTTAAGTAGGGTTGCCTCTCTTCCTGAAAATACTGTTTTTATATGCTCAAACAAAACAGCAAAAGAAGTGCTTGAAACTTCAAAGACGCTAGAAAGTAATGTTGGATTGAAACTTGAACAACTTATTGGTTTCAATGCAAATAATTTATATGTCACTGACACATCATTAGAGGCGTTTTATAAAGGATATTATAGTGATGTTAAATCATCTATAATAGGATATTTGACTATAATGGATGAAAATGAGGTTAATGGACATGCTACTCAAGATGAGAACAATTCAACCGCAAGTTCAAAAAACAGCGATGGAAGTAGTGATAGTCAAGGTTCAGGCAGTGGAAATAATGAAGGTGAGAATATTGTTAGTCAAAAATCAGTTGAACAAAACTCAACAGGTCAATCAAGCGGTCAATCAGAAGGTCAGGCAGGAGGTGGCGGTCAGTCAAAATCAACTAGTAGTAAACAAATCTTAAATCAAGGTGAGGCAGTTTTATTAAAGAACGGGAAATTAGTTCAAAAATTATCAATCGAGCAATTAAATGGAATAAATTTATTAAATCCCAAAGCACTTAATCAAATTGTTACAATTAATGATGTAAAATTTGAAGATAAAACATTATCTTTTAACTTTAGGATTAAAAATAAAAAAGTTCTTACTAGCACAAAATTTGAAAATGGTATTCCAATCTACTCGGCACAACTTATTTTAGGACTTGAACTTGTTGAAATAGTCGGCGAACATGAAGAAATAAAGATTAACACAGAATTTAGTGAAATTACACCAGAGATTGCGAAGAAATTAGATTATCAAATAAAAAAAGAGTTTACAGATGCACTAAAAGTTCTTCGAGAGAATAAAACAGATGTTATAGGCATTAATGATAAATTTTTTAGAGAAAATAGAAATAGTTACTTAAAATATATAGACAAAATAAAGGAAATAGACAATTTCATAAATTTTGTGAATTTCAAATTGAGTTTAATTATTCAGCCTGACTAATTTTGTCACTAAATAGATAAAAAATTTTTGAAATTGTTTAAAAATACCTTTGTATTTGTTGGTAAAAAATTTTTTTTATGATACAATATTTTGTAATAATTTTTAAAGGAGGCATTTGTGAACGAACAAAAACCAAAATTTAGATGGTCTTATGTGGTAGTCGCTTTACTTATAATCTTATTAATTGTCCTAGTGTTCTCTAATAATGGTTATAGGGGCGTATATTTAGATAGGAACATAGAAGAAATTGAAGAACTTGTCAACGGAACTCACAACCAAAATGAACAAGGGCAAAATGGTGAGCAACTTCAAGCAATTTATTATAAAGATAATATAATCTATTTCTTAATAAAAGACTCTCAATATGCGGGTAGATTCCCAACTTATTCTGATTATTATATCTACTATGAAGACGGAGATGGTGTTTTATCAGAAACTCTTCGTTTAATCAATGAAGAAAATCAATCTTTGACAGGTGAAGATAAAATCCTTATTAGAAAAGGTGTTGATGGAGTGAATTGGTGGAACATAGTTTATCCAATTCTTTACATTGGATTTGCACTCTTTATGATATGGATGATATTCAGACTTATAAACAGTTCAAATAAAGGGGCTATGGGCTTTGGAAAAAGCAAGGCTAAAGCATATACATCAAGCAAAGTAAAATTCTCTGATATTGCAGGAACAGAGGAAGAGAAAGAAGAACTTGCAGAAATCGTAGAGTTTTTGAAATCTCCAAAAAAGTTTACAGACCTTGGTGCAAGAATACCAAAAGGTGTGCTTTTAGTAGGTAATCCAGGAACTGGTAAAACATTGCTTGCAAGAGCGGTTGCGGGTGAGGCTAATGTTCCATTTATATCAATAAGTGGTTCTGACTTTGTTGAAATGTTTGTCGGAGTTGGTGCATCTCGTGTTCGTGATTTGTTTGACCAAGCAAAGAAAAATAAACCTTGTATCGTTTTCATTGATGAAATTGATGCTGTAGGACGACAAAGAGGAGCAGGACTTGGTGGCGGTAATGATGAGAGAGAGCAAACTTTAAACCAATTGCTTGTTGAAATGGATGGTTTTGAATCAAATGAAGGTATAATTATACTTGCCGCAACAAATAGAGCGGACGTGTTAGACCCAGCACTTCTTCGTCCAGGAAGATTTGATAGACAAATTTATGTAAATGTTCCAGACGTTAAAGGTAGAGAAGGAATTTTAAGAATTCACGCAAGAAATAAGCCGATTGATGAAAATGTAGATTTTAGAACTCTTGCAAAAATCACAGTTGGATTTACGGGTGCAGATATTGAAAATATGCTTAATGAAGCAGCAATACTTGCAGCAAGAGCAGGCAGACCAAAGATTATTATGTCTGATATAACAGAGGGTATCAATAAAGTTACAATGGGACCTCAAAAGAAATCTCGTTTAGTAACTGATAGAGATAGAAAAATCACAGCATACCATGAATCAGGTCATGCAATTTTAGCCACAAAATTGGCTCATACAGATGATGTTCAAGAGGTTTCAATCATACCTAGAGGTGCTGCAGGTGGTTATACAATGCAAAGACCTGAAAATGATAATTCTTATAGAACTTACAATTATTTAATGGACGAAATTGCCGTTTTTATGGGTGGAAGAATTGCAGAAGAGATAATATTCAAAGATATTACAACTGGTGCATCAAGTGATATTCAACAAGCAACAAAAATTGCTAAAAATATGGTATTTTCTTGGGGTATGAGTAAGAATTTAGGATTTATAAGTTTAAATTCAAACGAACAAGTATTTATAGGTCGTGATTACCAAACTAAAAATGAGTTCTCTGAAAAATTAGCATCGGAAGCTGATGACGAAGTTCGAGGAATTATTGATTATAACTATAAACGTGCAAAGAAACTTCTTAACGATAATGTTGACTTATTAAATGAAATGGCAAACTTACTGCTTGAAAGAGAAACAATCAATAAAGATGAAATTGATATGCTTTTGGAAGGCAAAAAGGCAGATGAAATTGCTAAAATAATGGATGAAAGAGATAAGGCTCAACGTGAGAAGGAAAAACAAATTTTACAAGAGCAACAAATTGAACAAAGAAAAAATAAACTTGAAGAGAAGTTAAAAGAGGGAGAAAGACTTGTTGAGGCTGGTATAATTACTTCCGAAGAATATGAGAGCCTTAAAAAACGTTATTCTGAAGAAGCATCAAAAGACGAGAATAATACTCAAAATGATTCAGATTCAATAACTCAAGGCCTTGAAATTAAAATTGAAAATTCAAAACCAAGTGATGTATCATCTTCTCAAGATAATCAAGCAAATAAACAAGAACAGCCAAGTGAAATTGTTGTAGAAGAAACAAATCAACCTGAAAAAGAGAAAGAGAATAAGCAAGAGAAGGAAAAGACAAAAAAGCAAAATAAGAAAGATGATAAAAATAAAAAAGAAGGGGAATAATGAATGGAAAATGTGGAAGAAGTAAAAGAAGCACCGCTTACAGAGCAGGATGACGAACTTTTCCAATCTGTAAGTGATGAATATTTGAATAAGAAAAAGCGAAATAGAATTATCTCTTTATCTATCATTTCAGCTGTTATTTTCGCTCTTGCTGTTGTTATCATTACACTTGCTTGTGTTAGATTAGATTTAAAACCTTATTTCCTAGAAGAAGGTTCTAAATATTCTGTAATTATAAATGATAGTGAAGTTGCAACTTTTATATCAAATAGTGAAAATGAAGAATATGATGAGTTTTATAAGCATTTTCAATCTTCATTTTACACCTCTTATTTGACCGCAATATTTACTGGTAAACTTGGAAGTTATACAATAGAAAGAACAAATGATACTTTTTATTCATCATGGAATTCATCAACTGAAACGGGGACAGGAATGTCAACTACACTTGACTCTGCATTAGGAAGCAATTACGTTCATATTTCATATGGTGTAGAGCAAACATTATTTAATGCTGATGGAACTCCTTGTAAATCACAATTTAATTCTTCAGTTGACTTAAAATATGTTGACGTTTATTTCCCAATCAGCAGTGAAAACACAGATGGTGACTTGACATTCTATTTTGGTTCTTATGGTTATAGCCAACCAAGAATAGCAAAAATCACTATTAGAGCAAACACTTATGCAATTTACGATTATGTTGTAAATTTATAATAATATAAAAAAGAATTCATTTAATTGGAGTGCATCCATATTATGAATTCTTTTTTTATTTAAAATATTTCTTTTTTTATTAATTAATATTAAAAATTAATAATTTTATTTTTTTATAAATTGTTTTTAAAATAATTATAAAATTATACAAATTTTATTCTCATTTTATTTTTTATTCTTATATTATTTTTTATTTATTTTTATTGTTGTTTTTGTAAAATGCTTATGACTTTATCTCGCAATTTATCAATTCGTTTTTTATTAAGTTTTATTATAATAATTAATAGTATTGACACAAGAATGATTGCAAAGAAAGTTATTAAAACGACAAACGAACTTGATGTTATAGAGAAAAGTTTTGGCAGTGCAATTATTGCAACTGTTATGCACACAAATGAAATGGCAAGTGTAAATCCTTTGAGTAAAGTTAGAGGGAAGCATAAGGTTGCTAAATTTAAAAAGCCTGTGTAAGTTAATATTAAACAGCATAAAGTTTTATATTCTTCATATGACATTGATAATGACTGACCTGTTTGGGAATTATATAAAACCATCACTATTAAAACATTGATAATCATTAGTAAGGCTCTTGGCAAGGCTCGTTTCATTACTTGAGGGATAAAGTTCCCTTTAATTGCCTTTGTGTTTGGTTCAAAGGTCAATAGGAATGAAGGTATTCCGATTACAAATGCTTCTAAAACCAGCATCATACTAGGAGTAAAAGGGTAAGGTTGTTGGATGAAAAGGGTTATTATTGTCAAAATTATTGCAAAGAAGGTTTTCATAAGGAACAAAGAAGAAGAATTTTGAACATTATTGACAACTTGTCGTCCTTCTTTTACCACCGATGGAAGAGAAGAGAAATTAGATTCAAGAAGAACTAGTTTTGAAATACTTCTTGCAACTTCACTACCATCTGCCATAGCAATTGAGCAGTCCGCCTCTTTGAGTGCAAGGGTATCATTTACACCATCACCTGTCATGGCAACTACTTTGCCTTTATTTTTCAATGCTTTGATTATTGTATATTTTTGTTCAGGTGTGACTCTTCCAAAAACGGTGAAATTATCTGCCATTTGTTCAACCTCTTTTAAACTGAAGTTTTCAAGTGATATGAATTTATCACTATTTTCAACTCCAACACGTTCTGCGATTTTTGATACGGTTGCAGGATCGTCACCAGAAATAATTTTTATTTCCACACCATTATCTTTAAACCATTCAATAGTTTCAACAGCATCTTCTCTTATATGTTCTTCTAGTATAATAAGGGCAAGCAAGGTAGATTTTTCACCACTCATATTTTTTTCAAATTTCCCGCCATCTTGTTCTGCTAATGCCAAAACTCGCAAGCCTTTATTTTGTTGTTCTTTAATATATGCCAGTTGTTCTTGTGTTATGTTGCAACCAATTCTTGTTGAGGCACCTAAAAAATAGATTTTATGATTAGAAAGTTGAGTTATTGAATATTTTCTCTCTGATGAAAATTCTGCTAAATTCAATGCTGTGTAATCATTATTTCTACCAAACTCTTTAATCATAGCACTGGATGTTGCATTTATTGTCTTTTGCAAATTCAAAATATTTGAAAGTATTTTCTTAATACTTGATTTTCTTTTCTTTGTATAAGTTATAAAATCAACAACTTTCATGGTTCCATCTGTTATTGTTCCCGTTTTATCCAGACATAAGACGTTTGTTCTTGCAAGCATTTCAATGGAATATAAGTCACGGACTAAAGTTTTTTTGCGAGATAATTTTACAACTCCAATAGCAAGTGCAATAGTTACTAAAAGGAACATTCCTGCAGGAATCATACTTGTAAGTGACCCAGCAGTGTTAGTTATTTGCTGTTTTATGGTTGAGCCTGCTTGTGCATATTCTTTTAAGAAGGTTAAAATTCCAATAGGGACAAGTGCTATACCAATGTATTTAATAAGTCTATTTAAGTCCTTGAAAAGATTAGATTGAGGAGCTTTAAATTCTTTTGCTTTTTTAGCCATTTGATAAATATAATTATCTCTGCCAATTTTATCAACTCGTGCATAGCATTCTCCAGAAACAATAAAACTACCTGATAAAAGATAAGCATCTTTTTCTTTGTCAATTGCGTTTGATTCTCCAGTCAATAAACTTTCATTAACTTCAACATGACCTTCGAGAATTTTGCAATCGGAAGGAATTTGATTTCCACTTGAAAGAATTATTATGTCATCTAAAAGTAGTTGGTCGGCTGGCATTTCTATTACTATTCCATCACGAACTGTTTTAACGAGTGGGGTGGTGACAATGGACAATTTTTCAACAGCAATCTTCGCACGTATTTCTTGTATTATAGCAATAGCCGTGTTTGCAATGATAACAAAGATAAAGATAAGGTCGCTATAAGAGCCAACGATAATTAAAGCAATTGCTATTAAAGCCCATAACATATTGAAGAATGTGAAAATATTCTTAACAAAAATGGATGTATATGATTTTGTTGATTTGACCTTTGTCCTATTTATTAATTTATTGTTTGTCCTTTCTTTTACTTGTTCGCTGTTTAGACCTAAATTATAATCAGTTTCATATCTTTCAACGTTTTCAGGAACAGCGGGTTTTTCTTCTTTAATTTTCTTTTTTGAGGTGAATTTATTTTTAACTTTGTTTTTTACTTTTACAAAAAAACTTTTGTTGTTTTCTAATGCTTTTAAAGTATAAAAAAGCTCATCAAGTTCGTAGCCAGTAGGAATTTTACGTTTTAATTTACTTGATGATTTAATTAATGTTGGGTATTTAATATTAATTTTTTGTTTTTTCATAATTCCCTAATTTTATAATTTCACTTTATAGTATAATTTATTATTAATAAAAAGTCAACTTTATTCCAAATAGATTTGACAATGTTTTAAAAATAAGGTATTCTATTAAAAAAAATAAAAGCGAGGCGAGATTATGCAAATAGAAATACCTGAATCTTTAAAAAAACTTGCAAAAAAATTCCCATGTGAACTTTATATTGTAGGCGGGTATATTAGAAATTTAATTATGGACATTGAAAAAGACGACATAGATATATGTTCGTCTCTTACAATTGAGGCGGTTGAAAAACTTCTTGAAGGCAGTCAGTTTTCTGTTAAAATAAAAAGTAAGGCTCTTGGCAGTTGTATAATTAGTTTTAAGGATGAAAAATTTGAATATACAACTTTTAGAAAAGATTTTTATGCACCTGGCGGTCAGCATTTACCAGAAAAGGTTCAGTTTATTGAGGATGTTAGAGAAGATGCAAAACGAAGAGATTTTACTTGTAATGCAATTTATTATGATATAAAGAATGATAAAATACTTGATTTTTATAATGGTATTGATGATATAAAGCGTAGAGTTTTAAAAACGGTTGAAACACCAGAAGAGGTTTTATCACATGATGGATTAAGAATTTTGCGTCTTTTTAGATTTCAGTGCGAACTTAATTTTAAGATTGATAAACAGACACTTTTAACGGCTTATAAATATGTAATTAATTTAAGAGATATTTCTGGCGAAAGGGTTATATATGAAATAACAAGGATTTTACATAGCCCATCTAGATATAAAAATGTTTCTAAACCACATGCTTACATGAAAACTTTGAGAATGTTTAACAAGGCAAAAATTTGGCCAATATTTGGTATTGATTGTCCTAAAATCAAATTTAATATGGTCAAGAAAGTTGAACATAAATCGCAAGGATTTTTGATAGATGTGATAGACACCGTAAATCCTATATCAATTTCGTATTATCTTAACCTTATTCTAACAAGTTCATTTGGATTAAATAAAAAGAATGTAGAACAATATATTAATATATTGTCGGGCTATTATGAAGCATTGAATGGACTACAAAACAAACCTTACTTTTTTAAATATTTTGACAATTTTCCATCAATCTATCTTTTGCTTATACATAAGTCAAAATATCTTGCAAACAAATATAATTTCTTTTATAAATACATCATTTCACATAAATTGATTGTTTCTGTAAAAGATTTAAAAATAAATGGGGAGGACATTAAGAAAAATTATCCAACAGTCAGCCCAAATAGATACAAGCCTATATTGGAAAGTTTATTAAGTGATATATTTGATGGTAACATAAATAATGATAAGCAAGAACTTATTGAGGCAGTTGAAGGAAAGTTAAAATACTTGTAAAAATTTCAAAACAATAAAAAGCAGAAAAATCATAAAAATCTAAAATTATTCTGCTTTTTTTATTTATATTTTAAATTAAATTTTTTTATTTTTATTAATAATTAAAAAAATAAATATTTTTTTAATAAATTATTTTTTTATTAATAAAATTTTATTAATCAATATGCCATTTTTTCTTTGCATTCTCAATTGTTTGACTTGTTACTTTTTGTGGAGAAATATATTTAACATTACTTTGCGGAAGAGTCATTCCATCTTCTAAATCAAATGTTCCTTCAATGAGAATCCCATTTTGTGGTTGATAGTGGTCATGTCTTATAAGTTTTTCTTCAATAAGTTCTCCATTTTTGTAGTATTGTAGATATCCTTTTGATTCATAGCCTTCTTGTGGATATTTAAGTCTAAAGTATTCACCTTTGTATAAAACTTTATTTGAATACTCTCCATTTTTATCACTAATGATGTTATCACCATTATGAGGTAATATTTTGACAAGTTCAGACCTAGTTTTTATTGAAATTCCTTCTTTAAAAGGTTGTCCATAAATTTCAACGTTTGCACTGGTTGAATCACAATAAGTTTTAATATATATAGGTGTGTCTAGGTTATTTTTAAAAACAAGGTCAGCATATCCTTCACTTACCATTGCATCAAAGGATAGCGGAACATAAGAGGCGGGTAGTGAATGATGGTTTGCTTTTATAATTTCAACATCAGCAAGAAGCAAAGCATTATAGAGGGTTGTTGAAGCTTGACAAACTCCCCCAGCAACTCCAGAAACATAACTACCTCCAAATATTATATTAGCATTTTTATAACCATTCTCTTTAGTTCGAGGTCCAGTTTGAGAGTTAAAAGAAATCTCTTCATTTGGTTCTACAATTAAACCATTGAAACTTGTTAAAGCTTTTTTAATGTTGTTTTTTCGGTTTTCTGTTGATTTACTATAGTCAGTTGAAAAATGAGAACGCAAAGATATTTGTTCAAGCATGTTTTCTAAACTCTCGTTAGGTAAAATATCTTGAAGGGGAATTTCAATTTCACATTTTCCTTTTATAATTGCTTCATTAATTTCTTGCTCAAGTAAATCTCTATTCACTACATAGCCATTTTGTCCTTCCGACAATGAAAACATATTTTTTGCATCAGGATTGAATACAATTGTCGATGAAACAGGCTCTTTTTCTATTTCTGAAATTATTAAATTCAATTTATTGTCAATGCCTCCGAACAAGTTTTGATAAGGTATGTTTACTTGTAGCCCTTCACTTTTTATCTTATTCTCAATTTTTTTCTTTTCAAAAATATTGCCTTCTCTGCCATATTTAATTATTTCATCAAGAGAATTGTCA
This sequence comes from uncultured Clostridia bacterium, assembly GCA_944376495.1. GTDB lineage: Bacteria > Bacillota > Clostridia > Christensenellales > UBA1242 > Caccovivens. Next base: position 79,568 of record CALWCW010000068.1, read on the forward strand.
AAATTCCCAATTAATTCAAAATCATCACCATTTAAAGTCCATGTTTTATCTTCATGTTTAAGCGTTATTTCAATATTGTCTTTGTTTTGTGTAAGAGAGGTTGAAAGAAGATTTTTTGCTTCCGCTTTAGTCATTCCTGAAACATCAATTCCATTTACATATGTATTTTCATAAAATGTCGTTTTGTCGCTTACAGAATCTCCGAAGTAAAATTGACAAAATAAAAGTAATCCGACAGTTATAAAACAAACAATTAATAGCCATACAAAAGATGATTTGTTTTTAGACTTTTTTCCCTTTTGATTTTCGCTCTGATTTACCTTTTCCACTTAAACTCCTTTTAGTTATTATTTGTATAGAGTAAAAAAATATTCTGAAAAGGATTAATCAATTAAGGAATTTAAAAACTTGTTATAAGGATTTTAAAAATTTGATAAAAAGATAGTTGTTTGACTTGTTAGATTGCATATTTATCCCTTTTATATAAATAATAAAGTCATGGAAAACTTTAGCCTGTCTAAAAAAATATTAAGAAGTATAATTGTTGCTTTAGCAATAGTTTTGTTTTTAGTTGTTGTCTATTTTATATTAGTTTGGACAGGACTATGGGAACAGTTAAATTCTGTAGAGAAACTAAAAAATTTCATTTTAGGACTTGGCTTTTATG